>NZ_JABUYD010000039.1:0-18882 GCF_014897515.1 Brevibacterium sp. FME17 | reverse complement strand
CAAACACCGAAATCCAGACCAGCGTGCAGCTTCAGCCTAGATCGGTGGATCGAGGCTGAGAGAGCCAGGCAGGCACACCAATTCAAGAGATTTGCGCTGTTCGGCCTGCGTTTAAGTGCGCCTTCACGCTGCACCTCAGTTGCGAAATAGTTGCTCACGACTTTAATTGGGCAGACCTTAACGGATGCCCCGCACCGTTTCAGCAGCTTGTGCGGTGGCGTTGCTGGGGCCATGATCAGCCAGATCAACGAGCTGCACCCACAACTCTGCATGGTCTCAGCGACGACGTGGAGCCGGATGAGTTCACAGCCTACATATACGCTTACTGCGATCGTCGTATCGGTCAGTGCCGTGTGCGAAGCATCGTTGGTTATTCCTTGGGCCTCTTAACCGGTAGTTGCACATAGGGCAGGTGTACGTGCTCGCCCACAATCTCAGCCGGGAAGCCGGTGGTGCGGGAGTTCCGGCGTCTTCTACCGATCTCACGAGCATTAACGGTGCCGTCGTCGGAGGCGGGTATGACGCGCCACTGTTACCGGTCCACCACTCCACGCCCGGTGTCAATGGCGCGATTTTGGACCAAGTTTCCAGTCCCGCTGGGTAGATCGTCACTGTCGCCCACGGTCACCATTTCATCCATCTGTGTTCTGCGTTCACTTCGCGGGCAATGGTGAGGAAACTCAAAAGGATTGGCGATTCGCGTTCTCGATGCCACACGAGCTCAACGTCCAGTGCAGGGAGATTGCTCGTGTCGAGTATAACTTCGCGGACGGTTCGGGGAAGGAACGGGGCCATGGACTCAGGGATTAGCGTGAAGCTGTCATCGTCCGGTAGGGCGATGTTGCGCAGTCCTGGCGTCATATCGAGACGCACCTGATGTGAACCGCCGCCAATGTCAAGAGCTTTGGTGAGCAGCGCGTAGTGCTCCGGTGCATACTTCGGGTCGTAAAAGACGAACGTCTGCCCGTCGAAGGCTTCACCGAGCCTCACGGGGCCCTCGCGTGACGTGGCAGGGTTCGTAGGTCGTGTGACGGCGACCAACGGGTCAGTACGCAGCGGTTCGCGACGGAATTCTGGCCGGGCAGTCATGGTGTGCGCGATCACAAGGTCAAGCTCACCGTCCAATAAACCGGCGTCGAGTTGTGCAGGCCAGAGCTCCCTAGAGTCGACTCGTAATCCGGGGAATGCGGATGCCGCTGCTTCGCTCAGCCGCGGAATGGTGTCGTACGCCCCGGACAAAATGTATCCGACTGTGAGTCCGCCTACCTCTCCTGTGGATGTGGCGCGGGTCACTGTCACAAGCTCGTCGACCGATGAGAGAACCGCTCGCGCTTTCTCCACGAACACAGCACCCGCCGGGGTGAGTGAAAGGGGTCGTCGAGTGAAGAGTGGGGTCCCAAGTCGTCGCTCAAGTTCACGAATCTGTCGGCTGAGTGGAGGTTGCGTCATGTGGAGTGCAGCAGCGGCTCGTTGCATGCCACCCTCGTCCACTACGGCCACGACGTAGCGCAGCCACCGCAACTCAATCTGCATACCTTCAAGGTATCAGGTTCGCTCACGATGAGTCTTCGACACCTGGTGTGAGTGCGTGCAGAGTTGAAACTATGAGGAGTTTGAATAATGAGTCAGTGAGCGGCTCGGCACGCGCGTTGCCCCGGTCCACCGTTGCATTGCTCGCCACCGCCACCGCGACTGCGGTCGCCGTCGCCTATTACAGTCAGCCTCTGCTTGAAGCGATCGGTACCGATCTTGACATCCCCGACTCGGTGACCCCATTGATCGTGACGCTCACGCAAGTTGGATTCGCCGCCAGCCTGTTCCTGATCCTCCCACTCGGAGACATGCTTAACCGTCGACGGCTCATCGTTGGGCTCAGCATCCTCTCCGCGCTGGCACTCGGGCTCACGGCCCTCGCTCCCACCGGCGGGTGGGTGCTGTGGCTCGCGCCACTGGTCGGAGCGATGGCCGTGGTAGCCCAGCTGCTTGTCGCACTTACCGCCACCGTCGCGGCCCCCGCCCAACGGGGCAGGGCCGTCGGAAGCGTCATGAGCGGTCTCCTTATCGGGATCCTGCTCGCACGAACAGCCGCCGGGCTCATCGCCGATCTTGCGGGGTGGCGTGCAGTGTATGTCGCGGCGGCGGCCAGCATGCTTGTCATTGCTGTGGTGCTTGCCAGTCGGCTCCCCTCGGAGCAACCCGCCGGTACGACTACGAACTACTTTCACTTGTTGGGCTCGGTGTTCGGGCTCGTCCGCCAGCAACCCGTGTTGCGGATCCGCATGCTCTTCGGGGCGATCGCATTCGCACAATTCAGCATTCTATGGACGGCACTCACTGGCCTACTCTCCGGCGAACCCTACATTTACTCTGAAAGCGTCATCGGGCTGTTCGGCGTCATCGGTGCCGCTGGAGCGGTGGGTGCGCGATTCGCGGGGAAGCTCGCTGACAGCGGACGGGCGCAAGTGACCACCTGGGGCACGGCAATTGTGATGCTCGTGTCTTGGGCAGCACTTGCCTTCGGAGCGTCCCACCTCATAGCGCTCGTGCTCGGGATCGTTCTCCTCGATTTCGCTATCCAGGGAATGCACATCACGAACCAAAGCCAGATATACGCCCTCCCCGGCGACGCCCGATCACGCATCACGTCGGCGTACATGACCGCATACTTCGCGGGAGGAGCCCTCGGCTCCGCCGCGGTCCCGATCGCTGCCAGCAGATGGGGATGGGCAGGAGTCTGCACTGTCGGAGCCGGGTTCGCACTACTTCAAATTCTCGTAGCAATGCTCACGCCACGACACGCGTCTTACGCGTTAAATCAATCAAACAGGGCTAATCCATAATCTACAGTCTCGAACGACACACTTCGTCCACGCTGACGAGGTCAAGCTAGTCGGCGACCACACCGACTACGGTGCGCGCAGCCTCAAAGGGCCAAGCTGAACCACAATGCAACTTTTCGATGGTTGAACAGGGCCACGCACGCTAAGCAAGCGAGCCAAAGGCGTGCGGATCGGGGCCTGGCCTCACGAGAACCGACGGTTCATCGCGTCTAGTCTGACGAAATGGATCGGGCGGCTGTCATGAGAGCCCGCATCGGTCCGCGGTCATCGTCCGCTCGACATCCGATGACGATGGCGCTGGGTGACGCGTCTGACACAGGCACGCATACGGTTCCCTCCCCGGCGAGCCCGGCGAGGGAACGAGGCAACACGGCGACCACGCGACCGAGGCGGACGAGGGGGACAAGTTCTGCGACGTCGCTGATCGCGGGCCCCCCAGTGCCGTCATCGTCACGGCCGAACCAGCGTGGGAACGTCTCGTTACCCAGCTCATCGAGCGAAATGTTCATGCGGTCCGCAAGCCGGTGACCGACTGGAAGCACCGCCACTCTGTCTTCCACATGGAGCGTGGCGGTCATGAGCCCGTCGGTATTCTCAAAGGGGGTATAGAGCAGAGCGGCGTCGGCTCGTCCATCGCGGACGAGCGTAGCTCGTTCGACGCCGGGATGGAACATGATGTCGACCTGCCGCGCCCCGGAATGATTGGCGTACTCCTGCAAGAGCGTTGAGAGCAGCCCTGCATCCCCACCTGGCTTCATCGCCAACTGTATAGAAGTAGTCTCGCCTGCTCGCCGCGCAGCCTGCACAGCGACATCGATGGCGTTGAGCGCGTGTCGGCCGTGCTCAAGAAGGGCCGCGCCCGCGATGGTGAGTGCCACACTTCTGCTAGTCCGAGTGAACAGTTCAATGCCGAGGCGCCTCTCCAAGCGCTGGATCGCTTTGGACAGAGCAGGCTGGGCGATACGCAGGACCTCGGCCGCTCGCCCGAAGTGCAGCTCTTCGGCGGCGGCGACGAAGTATCTGAGGTCCCGCATCTCTACATCATTCATGCCTTTAGGTTATCAGTATCGAACTAGTTGATATTGGACACCGGCAACCTGTGGTGTTTGACTATAGGCATGTTCATACACACAATGCTCGTATCCTTCACCAATCCAATCGCCGATGTCGACCTAGATCAGTTCCTGTCAGATATCGAAACAGTGATGAAGAACACTGGAGTGGTCCGGGACTTCTCGGCCTACCACCATGTGCCTGTTCAGGGGGAGGAAGCGATCCCGGCGTTCATCGCCACGGCTATGCTCAACTTCACCGTCGAGGCCCAGGAAGACCTGGCAACCTTCTTCGCCGCGCCTGGCGCGACGGACGTGATCCACAAGTGGAAGGCAACACACCCGTATCAGGTTGGCTGGGTCAATTACGAGGTCCACGAGTGACCGAAGCCATCGAACCGGATGTGGCGGCGGCCCCACTGGCCGGGCCGCCACGATACAAGATCGCGATCCTCAACTGGATCTCGGCTTACCCCTTGATAACACTCCTACTCTGGGCAGGAGAGCCGCTGATCCAGTTGGTTCCGGTCTACATCACCACGTTGGTGCTCTCGTTGGTTTTGGTGTTCCTCCTGACGTTCATTGTCACGCCGCTAATGATGAGGCTGTTCTCCAGGTGGCTCCAGACGTAGAACACACCGGTCATCGGGCCAGTCGATGCGCTCGAGGCACGAGCCACTTGTCCAGGTATCTGAGCGCCGCGTGCCCGAGTCGGGCAGAGACGTCGGTAACGGACGACGGCACACCAGCGAGATGTTGCGACCCATTGTTGTGACAGGCGCTGTCCCAGAATCACACTGAGCAGAGATCATGCAGCCGGAATCCGGCGGATGTCTCAGAAAGCCTTTATCCTTCGGCCCAGGTTGCCGTTGGCGTCCGCTTCGGGGCGCACGCGCCGGCCCCTGCGTTCCCGCACGGCCCGTCGGGCCAAATCACCGTTGTGTCGAAAAGCTTTGCGTGGGTCATAGAGAGGAGTCAGTGAAGCCTGCGGCTCCGCCCACGTAGAAGGTACTTGGGTCTGGGACGTTCTCGGGTAAATCGTGCCGCCAGCGTTGTGCGAGATCAGGGTTGGCGATGACAGGCCGTCCTACAGCGACAGCGTCTGCCACTCCTCTCGAGAGCAGTGTCATTGCTTGCTCGCGTGTGGTGGTCGTGCTGAACCCGGTGTTGGCGATGAGCGGTGCCCCGACGCGTGCACGCAATTCCTGGATCAGTTCGCTCTCGGGCTGTGGGTGCAGGATGCTGAGGTAGCCGAGGCCTAACGGCGCGAGTCCGTCTGCGAGAGCCAAGTAGGTGGCGCGGAGATCCGCCGGGTCGGTCTCGATGACGTCCTGAATGTTGGCACCGGGCGAGAGACGGATGCCCACTCGTTCCGCGCCAATCTCGTCCGCCACCGCCGCGACGGTCTCGACCACGAAGCGTGCCCGCGCCTCGGGGCCGCCGCCGTAGAAGTCGGCGCGGCGGTTGGAGCCGGAGCCGAGGAACTGGTGCAGCAGATAGCCGTTGGCGCCGTGGAGTTCCACGGCGTCCAGACCGGCGTCGATCGCGCGTCTGGCCGCCGTCACGAACTCATCTCGCACGAGGGAAACCTCGAGAGTGGTGAGGGCGTGCGGTTTCGGGAACGGCAGCGTCGTGTGTACGGCGTGGACCTCGCCGGCGGCAGGGATTGCGCTAGGCGCGACGATGCGTTCGGTGCCGGTGATGTCGGGGTGGGTGACACGTCCGGCGTGCATGATCTGCATAGCTATCGTCCCGCCGGCGTCGTGTACGGCATCAGCGACACGGGTCCATCCGGCTGCGTGTTCGGCAGTGATGATGCCCGGCTGGCCTGGGTAACCACGTGATTCATGACTGGGATAAGTGCCTTCCGCGATGATGAGGCCGAGGCCGGCGCGTTGCGCGTAGTACTCCGCTTGCAACTTCGTCGGGGTACCGTCGGCATCGGCCCGCCTGCGTGTCATTGGTGCCATGACGATCCGGTTTTCGAGGCGTAGATCGCCAAGCATCAGTGGGGTAAAGAGGTCCATAGTCTTCTTTCAGGTCGTGCGGCGCATGCTTGTAGCGATGGGCCGCGTTCAGGTCGTGTGGGGTGATCGGGTCATGCAGGAGACGCCGAAGCGCGCCTAGTGCGTGGCAGTTGGTGTGCGAGCATTGGTTTCCTCTGTCGCAGCGTCGGTGCTCGGCGTTCGTTTACCAGAGTTGCGGGTGAGGAGTCCGGCGATTGTCGCGGCGAGGAGGAGCGCAGCGGACACGAAGAACGCAGTTTGGTAAGCAGCGAGGGACGTTTGCTCGGACGGCGTCCCCGAGCCGCTCGCGAGGAGTGCGTTGGCGTAGACGGTGTTCAACAACGCGACGCCGAGGGCTCCGCCGAGTTGCTGAGTGGTGTTGATCGTGGCGCTGGCGATCCCGGAATCCGCGTCCATGACGCCGTTCAGTGCGGCGTTGTTGATCGCGACGTACATCACGCCGAGTCCTAGACCCATCAGGATCTGCGAGGGCAGCACGACTGTGATCCATGACGATTCCCCGATCGTGGTCAGCCAGCCCATGCCCGCTGTGGCGAGGATCAGGCCGCCGACGATGAGGGGCTTGGCTCCGACCCGGGGCAGGAGTGAGGAGGACAGGGTTGCGCTCACGACGATGCCGATGCTGAACGGGAGAAAGGCGAAGCCAGTCTGCAGCGGCGTGAAGCCGAGCGAGAGCTGCAGATAGTAGGTGAGGAACAGAAACATCCCGAACACTGCCGCGTTGGCGAGGAAACCGGCGAGGAGCGCTCCGCCACGGGTGCGGTTCGTCAGAATGCGCAGCGGGAGCATCGGGTTCTTCACCTTCGTTTGCGCGAAGACGAATCCGGTGAGTAGCGCGACGGCCCCGATCAGGGAGGCGATGGTGACGGCGCTGGTCCAGCCGAATGTGGGTTCGGCGGCGTAGGTGAACCCGACGACGAGGAGTGCGGATCCTGCTGTGACTAGAACCGCGCCGAGGACGTCCAAATGGCGCGATTTTCCATCTCGGCTCTCTCGGACTGCCCAGAGCGCGATGGCGACGGCGACGAGGGAGATCGGCACGTTGATGAACAGCGTCCAACGCCAGTTGACGAACTCAGTCAGTACACCGCCCATGAGTAGGCCAATAGCACCACCGGCACCTTGGACGGCCCCGTAGGCGGCGAATGCTCGTGCTCGTTCGCGCGGTTGAGTGAAGGTGACGTTCAACAACGACAGGGCCGCAGGCGCGAGGGCTGCGGCGAACACACCTTGCGCGGCGCGAGCGGCGAAGAGCATCCCCGGGGTGACGGCGAGGCCGCCGATGGCGGACACGATCGCGAAGCCGATGAGCGAGATGATCAGCGTCTTCTTGCGTCCGACGATGTCCGCGATCCGACCGCCGAGCATTAGGAGGCCGCCGAAGGTGATGGCGTAGGCGGTCACGGCCCAGACTCGGTCTGCATCCGAGATTCCAAGCTCCTGCTGCGCCTGAGGCAAGACGATGTTGATGATGGAGGCATCGAGGACAACCATGAGGCTGGCAAGGGTGATCGCGACCAGGGCGAACCACTTCCGTGGGTCTGTCGATGTAGACGGTGGCTGTGCGGGGACTGGTGAATCTGACACGTGGTGATCCTCTGATTCTGGGCAGGCCGGTAGGCCCGCGATTACGGAACGCTGGGGTAGGGAGGGAACGAGCTCGGTCGGCTTCGAATGATCGATCAGAGGCGCTGGGTGATGATGATGTTCTCCGCGACGGCGGCGCGCTGTCCGGCAGGGCCGGAGGCTTCGCGCCATGTGGTCTCTTCCCGCACGAGACGCAGGTCTTCACCGAGGCCGAACCGGGTCAGCGTCTCGTGTGCCGTGGGAAACTGTTGATCGGGGTGACCCCAGGACCACGGTGCTGCTGATGCGTGGTCGATGACGATGAGGAAGCCCTTCGAGGACACGAGGTCGGATGCGCGACCTATGATCGCGTCCCGACCGATCTCCACCGGTGTGTGGAAGTAGCAGGCGTACACCAGATCGAATACGCCGGTGGGGAGGTCTAAAGTGAGGTCCTGCTGAACCGCAGTCAGGCTCGCACCGAGTCCGCTGTGCTGGCCTGCATCGTTTACACGTGCGACTGCTGTCGCGGAGACGTCGACCGCCGTGACCTGCCATCCGTTCGAGGCAAGCCAGAGCGCATCCCCACCATGTCCGCATCCCAGTTCCAGAGCGCGAGCTGGCACGAGACGCAGATCGTCGACGACATCAGCAAAGGCTGGGTTCGGCCGGGCCCCCAGCGATGGCCGCGAGCCCTGGTATTGAGGCTCCCAGAAACGCTCACTCGCCGTCGTGTCGTCGCTCATCACGCCTCCGCCACTGGGTTGTTGCTGAGCGCGACACGGATGTCGTCAAGGACGAGGGCGTGGTTGATCGCTCCGGCTGCAAGGGCGGCGGTGCCTATAGATACCGGGATGTTAGCCATTGCGTTCACCACGTTCCCGGCCGCCCACACTCCGTCCAGGCTTGTCTTACCGCTCGGGTCGACCGTGGCGAAGGACCCCCAGGGGTGATCCGTACGTTCGACCTCGAGCTGACGGAGCGCAGCGTCCTGCGGGATCAGGCGTGGGGCGGTGAAGATTGCATCGAGCTCGATGGTACGTCCGTCGTCGAGTTCGACACCGGAGAGCTGCTGGCTTCCAGAGAGTACGCGCGTGATCTGTCCGTTCTCGATACGGATGCCGCGGGCGTCGAACGCAGCTCGTTCCTCGCCGGTTGGGGCGTCGGTGGTGTGGGGGAGGTAGATGATCTGGTCGGACCACTGCCGCAGCAATTGCGCCTGGAAGACGCTGTCGGGGCCGGTGGCCACGATTCCGATCCGGCGGTCGCGCACCTCGTAGCCGTCGCAGTACGGGCACGCCGCGACGCCGTTGCCCCAACGCTGGGCGAGCCCATCGATGTTGGGAAGCTCATCGTTGGCACCGGTCGCCACTAAGACCGTTCGCGCCTGAATGATGCGAGTGTCAGCGGTCTCGACCGCGAACCCGCGATCTTCTCGGCGGGTTGTCACCGCGGCCGTGTTCCAGATGACACCACCGTGGGCTTCGACCTCGCTCCGGCCGACCGCGAGTAGCTCCAACGGCGGTCTGCCGTCGTGACCGAGCGACCCGTGCATGTGGGCGGCGAACCTGTTCCGGGGCGCCCCCGCATCGAGCACCAACACTTTGCGGCGCGCACGCCCGAGCATCAGCGCCGCACTGAGACCGGCACTGCCGCCCCCGATCACTATGACATCCCACTCTGTTCTCATCATGAGTCGATAATGCGAGATGACAACCCAAAACCACAAACTGATTTGCGGTTTCCGCAATTACGACTGATGATGGAGGTATGGAAAACGACGACCTCGACGCAGTAGTCGGCGGGCTCGGCGCACGGCTGAGAGAAATGCGGATGAGACGGGGCCTCCGTCTCGCCGACCTGAGCGAGAGTACAGGGGTCTCGATCAGCATCCTGTCCAGACTCGAATCAGGACTCCGCAATCCGAGTCTCGACGTGCTGTTGAAGATCGCCCGCGCATTCCACGTGCCCCTTGATGATCTCGTGGGTGCACCCGCATCGGGCGACCCACGGGTGCATCCCAAACCCGTCAAGCGCCACGGGATGATCTTCATACCTCTCACGACACGACCGATCGGGGTACAGGCGTTCAAAGTCATCATGCCCGGACGTGAGCCGGACGCACCGATCACCCAAAATGTCCATTTGGGCTACGAGTGGATCTTCGTTCTCGCCGGGACACTGCACCTGAAGATTGGCACGGAGCTGACCGTACTCAGTGTCGGAGAGGCAGCCGAGTTTGACACGGCCGCACCGCACGGCATGGCCAGCGGCACGATAGAGCCGGTCGAGGTCCTCACCCTCTTTAGCGCTCGGGGCGAGCAGATTCACATCCGCGACGCCTGAGAGCTGCGGACTGGACCTCGGTCGGCTCTGAGGAAACGTCTGCGCCAGCGACGGTCGCTAGCAGACGGTCGACTGCCGAGTCGTTTCTTTCACGGGTTCTCCCGTTGAGGATGACCGATGCACAGTTGACTCACTTCGAGTACGGCATCATGTACGCCCTCGCTACCGCGGAGGAGCACAGGTTGCGCATGACCATGGTCGCGGGCTACGCCTATAGTTCACTCTCCAGACTCTCGCGCGCGGCTTCTCGCCTCGAGCGAAAAGGGCGGGTCAGACGTTCGCCTGACCCAAACAATGGGCGCTCCGCCCCGGCCACGCTCACCGACACGGGCGAGACTGTCGCGAACGCTGCGACTCCAGGCCACGCAGCGTTGGTTCACCAGCTCGTGCTCAGCAACCTCACCATCGCGCAGAAACGCCACCTTCGGGAGATTTGCCTGAGGATACAAAGCGGAATCCGCGAAGATAGCGGCGCATCATGAGATCAGCCGTTTCACACAGCGCGTCGGTAGAAGTCATGTCGTACGTTTCGCAATTGCCGAGGGCTATGTCCGCTGATCACGCGATAGCCACAGCGATCGCGGCTACGACAAGCAACGCGAGGTAGGCCCAACTGTGCACGGCGTTGTTGATCCTCGGGGGCCGTCGCCTAAGCAGGACGATGACCGGGATCGCACCCGCCAGCAGTGCGAGCGCCGAGGCAACGTCGACGGTTCCGATCAGACCCGGAGCCGAGGCGATGCCACCGCCGAACGCGAATGCCACGAGCATTGCCGGTGCCGCGATCGCGATGGTCAGCGGATTTGCCAAGGTCGTCGCCACTCCCATGTCCATACCGGAGCGACGCATCATCGGCACGGTCATCACGCTCCCACCCACTCCGAGGAAGGACGCGAGTCCACCAATCGGGATTCCCCACCCGTCTGGGAGTGCGCGATCACTGCCTCCCTTTGGGGGTCGAACCGGTCCTCGCCTGGGGAAGAACCCTGGGCGGAGCAGCAGATCGACAACAGTGATGCCAATGTAAATGACGAAGCCCCACCGCGGGACTACGTCGGGAACGAACAACGCACCAACCGCGCCTGCCGCACCTCCGAGGGCGAGCAGGGAGAACAGCGCCCTCCGTCCACGGAGATGAGCAAGAACACTCCGCCGCGTCGACGAGGTTGCGATCACAGCGTTGACGAGCATCACCAGCGCCGATGTCGCGACCGCGATCCGTAGAGCATCGGGCCCTCGCGCCGCGTCGACGAGCAGGATGATGGGGACCGTGACGAAGCCCCCACCGAAGCCGAAAAGGACCGTCGTCACACCGACAGCTAAACCCACGAAGAACAGAACCAACAATGACATGGTTCCATCACACCGCGCATCAGCAAGGGCGGGCAATCGATCTTCGCTCACGACCTTTCGCGTTTTAGCCACTAGAGTGGCGTCGTGCACAACCTTCGCCTCGATGACATCGACCACTTCCCAGTCGACGTGCTCCCGATTGGGACCGATTACCCGCCCGGACACGTACTACCTCGTCACACGCATCGCCGGGCGCAATTGCTCTACGGCGCGAGCGGAGTAATGCAAGTCGAGACCGATGACGGGGCGTGGACCGTCCCTACTGACCGCGCTGTTCTTATCCCACCAGGTGTCGCACACGAGGTCCTGATGGATGGCGTCACGACCTGGAGCCTGTACATCGAACCGGACGCCGCACCATGGTGGCCGACCCGCTGCATAGTCGTCGACATCGACCCCCTTTTGCGCGAACTCCTTCGCACCGCGAATACCTTCGCGCCGGACTATGACGTCACCGGACGTGACGGCGCGGTCGCCAACCTGATTTTGCACGAACTGCGCCATCTCACGCCCATGGCCCTGTCGGTCTCGCTGCCGCGCGAGGAACCTTTCCGGTCGCTGTGCCGCACGTATCTTGCAGCCCCAGACCTCGCTGTGACGAATGAGACCTGGGCTAAGGCGGCGAACAGGAGCTCGCGTACATTCGATCGCCAGTTTCGCGCGCAGACTGGCACCAGTTCCGCCGCTTGGCGGTCGCACGCCCGTCTCTTGGCCAGCCTCCGCCTACTCCCCATCTCGAGCGTTACAGATGTCTCTGCTCGTCTTGGGTATGCTTCCCCAGCAGCATTTACGGCTGCGTTCACTCGCGTCTTCGGCGCACCGCCATCACGCTTCAGCTGAATCGAGAGAGCCCCGATGTGGCTCGCCTTGCAGTGAGGAACTTGTCGGTATGATCGGCGAAAACGAACGTCGACCGGCCGTAAACATCGTTTGAACGGCAACCGCCGAGGTCGACTTCCTCAACGGCGGGAGTGGCAGGCGAGCCGATGAAATCTGAGTCGCCCCAGGCCTTGTTTCCACTCATGCAATCAGCGACCAGTGTGCCTTACCCGCCCGAGGAGACGAACAGTTCTCCCATCATGGACGGCAAAGCGGCGACCGGCGCCTCATTCTCGCTCTATTCAGTATCGCTGTCGCCGTGGTGTGTGACCGCTGGATGATAGAACGCTCAGCGGCGATGCCTACCGGTCCCTCTTCTGGTCCTCGCACACTGCACGTCAGCGTGAGCCACGCAAATTCCCCACGCCTGATCTTTGTGAGCGGCACAGTCCGCAACCTGAACACACCAATCGAAATGGGAGAGACAGAACAATGTCTGATGATTCACTTCAACTTCGCATCGCAGCCGCCTGCGTCCGGTCAACCACAATCCCACTGTTCTCCGGCGACGTAGGGCTGGGTAAGACTGCCACATGGAAGGCTCTGGCCGAAGCGTGGGGATACCACTTCGAAGCCGTTGTCGGGTCCAACCGCGACCGTCAGGACTTCATGGGTCTGCCAGCCGAGCACGATGGCATGACCAGCTACCTCGATGTCGACTGGGCACGCCGAGCCTCTGAGGCGCAGAAGGCCATCGTCGTCTTCGACGAGTTCAACACGGGCGGCGATGTCTTCAAGGCAATGCTCCGGGTACTGGGAGAGCGCACAGTCGGCAACCTGACTTTGCCTGAGACTGTATCGATGGTTGCTCTGATGAATCCGGTCGATATCGCTGTCGACGGCGTTGACCTCGCCGCTCCGATTGCTAACCGCTTCGCACATTTCAACTGGGCATTCGACCTCAACGCCTGGCTTGATGGCGTTGTCGATGACTTCGCCTCTCAGGATATCCCCGCGATGGACTCACTGTTGGGGCCTGACACAGTTGCTCACCGAGCTAAGATGCGCTCGATGCTTGCCACGTACCTGCGTATGTCACCCACTGAGGTCAACCCCGGCACCCCGGAGGACTTCACTACTCAGGCTGGTGCCTTCGCCAGCCCGAGGACGTGGACGTTCGCCATGCAGATCCTCGGCGAACTGCGCGAAAACGACGAGGACGCGATCTTCACCGCAGTCAAAGGCTGTGTGGGAGAAGCCGCCGCACACCGTTTCGTGGCATGGAAGTCCCAGTACGACCTCTACGACCCCGAATGGGCTATGGACAATCCTGACGAGGTGGACTTCACCTCACGTGCTGATCTCATCTACGCGCTCCTGGGAGCCGTACAGACGCTTGGTAATACAGGCGACGAGGCGTGGGCAAAGGCAATGGAACTCGTCACTCGCTGTGGTGAGCAGGGGCGCGCCGACGTGGCCCAGCCTGCCGCGCGGTCGCTGCTGAACTCCAAGCCTGACGATGCCACGGTCAGCAAGCGCACCGCAGAGATCTTCTCTGATGTCTATCGCGCAGTGGGAGTCTGGGAAGACGCCCCAGCCGCCTGAGCGCTCCGTGACCAGCCATTGGCCCGGTTCTTCCTTAGTGGGAGAGCCGGGCCAATTTGCGTGCCTTGAGCCTGGCCTCGATGACGTGACGAGTCGATGCATCGCCGCTGAGCGTTGCTGCCTTCGATAACGCCACAGGCAGTGTCCGTGGGTTGTAAGCGATGGCGGTCACGAGGTCCTCGCGGTCTTCTGTCGACCAGTCTGCTGCCTTCGCGATGAGCGCCAACTGCCCTCGGTAGGAGACGCGCAGATCCTTGGCTGACTCGATGGCGACCTTCAGATCGCTATCGAGGCAGAGACGATTGATTGCCGGTCGAGGGGTGAACGGATTACCGCTGACGAGGAGTCTGACACTCGACGATGAGTTGCCGGCCAAGCGGTTCAGCGTGACAGGATCATCGCTCAGGTAAGCTAAAGTTTCGTCGTTTTCGAGAAATTCATCGAGCCATTCGTGGACAGAACCAGTGCCGAAGACATGGGAGAAGATCGTGTCAGAGTATCTGCCGGCGATCTGGTGTAGCTCCGGGGAGTCGTCGACGAGATCGAACAGGTCGGCGGTGCTGATCGTCTCTATGGTTGCAGTGACGTCAATGTACTCAATTGCACTGTCTGCGGCGTAGCAGGTGAAGATGACTTCCGGCATGGCGATCACGATCGCTTTCGAACTCGTTGGCTGATGGGCTCGCGGCCAATAGCCGCTTACTGGTATCTATGCGCAACCTTGGCTGAGCGACCACTGTTTTCCTTCTGCCAAACCATTGAACTGAGGTCGTCAGCGGCTGCCGATTCACCTTCGAATCAGTCGTGTTTTGGGTCAGATTCTCTAGTTGGCCGGATCCTGGCAAAAGTGGCCGAAATGGCCCGATCTCCAGAACACGAAAAACCCGACCCCTCGATGACGCGGGTGCTCTCACCAGGCATTACAGGCAAAATCCCACCATGTGAACACACAACAGGTCCGGAAAACACCTTCCAGACCCCACTGAAGCAGCAACTGACGATCCGAGCGAAAAACAGCACTTTCGAGCCAAAAGCGACTCGCACCAACCACAAACACCCCCAGGGGGTATACCTCTCAGAAACTACCGCAACAAGCACTCACGCACAGCTCAAGCACAGCCGACACACAGAAACACGAAAACCCGACTCCTCGATGACGCGGGTGCTTTCACCAGTCATTACAGGCAAAAACCCATCATGCGAACACACCTTAGGACCGAGAGGCAGCGTCGACGCACGTCCCACCATGCCGTTTGATGCAGTTTGATTACGTTTGCAAACACGAATCAACTAGGCAAACACACGCAAACAGTGACAAAGGTATACGACTAGACATCAAACGTTCACAGATGCAGTCTAGGTGCCCGCTGTAACGCTGTAGCGATCAAACGGTAGTGAACGTCAGTTAAAGATCACGTACTTCCATTTACTAGATCAAACATTGGCAAACTAGTTCATAACTGATTATCACTGGCCATACCGAACTGAACTGCACCAAACATCATCAAACGACACGATGTGACGCAGGCCACTTGGTAGTAAAAACCGGCTCATACGACCCCGATTTGGCCAAACACTACAGGCAATCACCACAACCGTAGGAAACTTTTAATCAGACAAGCGTTCGATTGTCGAGACAAAATCCCAGGTGAGACAGAGTGCTTATATCTATATCTTTTCCTAAAGAAGAAGAATTACTACATTACTACAGCCCCCTAGTTCACGCATGTATGCCTTTTTATTTTCACCAGGGTGTCTCTCTTTTTCTCTATAGGGGGGGGTGCATGGGTTCGTGAGGAACGTAGTAATAACCTAATCAGACCAAAAACAGGCCGTCTGACCTTGAGAAACGAGTAAAAAACGCTGCTACAACGCCGGTGGCACCCTGATGAAACAGTAGCTAGCCACCGTTGCACCCGACCCCGACAAGCTCGGCCGCGACCACCAAAAGCAACCACCACACAAACGACGACAAGCCCACGATCCTCACCTGCCGGCAATAGTTGCTCCAGGAGCTCGAGCTTGTGTTTGGGGCGACACGATTGGGCGGCGGCATTCGGGGTACAAACAGGGCCCGTTCGCACGCGTTGAGAACCTCAGTAACGCTTTCCCGCATTGATCGAAGTCTCCTCGCGTCGCCGGAGCCTCCACAGGGGCGCACGGTGGCACGCGAGATCACGAATGTGTATTTGCACGAAGATGGGCATCTGGAGCCTCCTGGGCGTGCCTGAGTGCGGCACAGCGGCATTACGGGCAATGAGGACGCCTGGCATCTGCGAGCGGACCTCCCGGACGTATTACAGCTCGACATCGATCGAGGCCTTGGCGCGAATCCTTCCGTGGGCGGCCGCCAGTTCAGGAGGGTTGGTTGTTTTTCGTGGTCGTCGTCAATGCGCGCGTTGTGGCCAATAAGCATTCTCGAATACGAGAATCGCGTGTGGTCGTGAAGCCGGTGCATTTGGCCCGGAGCTCGGGGCGTTATCGAGCCATGAGTTTTACCCACCTCTGCCCTGATTATGAACACAACACGATGCCCCAGCCGCACTCGCGCTCTGACATATTTGTCGAGTTTCGGCGGCCAGTCGACAATCCGAGTACTCCACCCTGCTCGCGTCAGCTTCGCCCAAGGACTCGCCGGGCTCACAGCAGCACATGCAGCGGGAGTTCAGTTTGTTCCGCGGACGTTCGTCGACGCAGACGGCTTTCCGCTGGGTCTATGGATTCACGTCCTCCAGACCCGCCACGCCAAAGGAACGCTCAGCCGCTCGGAGCGAGAGGCATATCTTTGTGCATCCGGGATCCTTGACGTTCGCGAACAGCAGTTCATCGATGGCGTGGCCCACATTCAAGCCCATGCCGGAACGAGGGCACCTATCGGAGCCAACCACGTCTGCGACGACGGGTTCCCACTGTCAGGGTTTATTACCGAGTTTCCTGATTCGGTGAGCATCGACCCAGATCGTCGCAAGACGATCGTCAAAGACATCCTTGGTGTCAGCCGCCTCAGTGAGCATCGGTTCTTCCGCACCGGTCGTGCTGCATTGAAAACGAACACCACCGACGAGAGTTCTTCGACTGCCGAGGCCATTAGGCCCCACGAGCCGTTCCGCCTCGACGGAATCTCTGATGCCCAATACCTCAATCTTTACCAGTCGTGGCGCGACCGACATCCTGATCGAGTCGAGGTTCCTATCGACGAACGGTTCGTGGGCTTTCGCCTGGGCAAGTGGTTTTCCACACTGACCTCCAACCGAGGGGCCGAGCGCGCGACACAGCTGCGGTCGATGGTCTCAGCCATTGCACCCAGCGTTCGCTTCCTGTCTCGCACAAGCGTCGAAGAGACTCGAGTTCGTCAAACAGTGACAAAGCTGCGTGGCTTCGCTGTCGCTCAGTCACCCAAGCCCGAGGTTATGCGCCACCTCGCCGCATCCGCCCTCATGACCTCCCCATTGTCCGCCCAAGACGAGGCCGACATCGACCAGGCCGGATACACCCACCTGGTCAACCATCTGCGCACTCAAGGAGCCGCTGCCGCATGAAAACCTTCATCACCCGAATCGGCCCCCCGATTGCCGACACATTCTCCATCGCCATGGGTTCACCGCTCCTGAGGTGGACTGTATTTGGAGTCGTCGCGTGCCTGCACGTCCTGGCCACGTCGATGGTTCCAACTACCCCGTACGACATCGGACTGGCCGCGACACTGGTCCTGCCGGGCATCCACGCCATGTGGATCTTCGCCGACTTCGCCCACTGGTACCGGTGGCTGGTCATCGCCCTGATCATCATGTGGATCCACCCAGCCGTAGCGATGCTCGCCCTCATCATCGCCGACGTGTGGGCGATGAACCGCCACTACCACGATGGGTCGCGCTACGACACGGCCGAGCCGGGAGCCACTAGGACAGCCCACCACAAGAGGAAGTAGACGCCACAGCCACACCTGAGAGAGGACATGCCCCATGGGAGCCGCAACGACAGCCGAGGCATTCGACGCCAAGCAGCGCAAGCAGGCGACGAAAGATCTCAACGATCCATCGTCGATCGGACTACCGGTGCGCAGAGATTGTGTGCCGGGACTGCGCCGGGAGACGATGTTCATCGCGTACCCCTCGACAACCGGGCGGTCAGTGAGAATGTCCCCGGCGCCCGATGAGCGCCCCCGCACGGTCACCAGCACGGTCATTGCCTCGACCTTGTCGACTGAGTACATCCACGAAGAAGTCACTGATACGGATCGAAAGAACCCGTACCCTCCAGCCGACCAGTCCATCGTGTGCTTGGACCGTCGAGTCTTCAACGCGATCAAGTCCAGCGTGGCTGAATCGGAGAAACTGCCAGACGGGACCAAGCGACAGTTTGAAATGCTGGCCGCCTACAAGTTCTCCTCACGCATCTGCGTCCTCACCGACCTGCTCTACGAACGATTCTGGACTCCTGAAGATGCCCCGGTCGAGACCATCGACTTCTGGTGTGAAGCCTTCGACGTCGAGAACTCGAAGGCCGGGTGGTTCGAACTCATGGAACTGGCAATCTCGCCCATCGAATCACGCGCCGGATATTTGAAGAAGTTCTACCAGGACCGCCTCAAGGCCGAAGCGTACTTGCTCGGCTCAGCATGGTTCCGGTCGAACGTCGGTTGCTACCGACAGTTGAATTTCCTTGGAGGACTCGACAATGTTCTCACCCACCTTGACCCAATCTTGCGCGAGCGTTCGGTTCTCACTGGTGCCACGACCCGCATCGAGGCAGCACCTGATCAGCAGAGCTTCATCGTTGACGGTCCCTTGAAAACCAAAGTTGACCGATCCTTGCTCATCGTCGCCGACGAGAACATGGGACCGAAGATGAACCGAGCCAAAGTACGCGAGATTTGGCTCGACGCAGAACGCAAGTCACGCCTGCGACTCGACGATGAAATCGTCCAGAAGGTCATCTCCACCCCCGCCATGCGCCGGGACCAGATCGGTGGCTACGCCGTTGAGGCCCCGGTCTTCATCGGCAAAGCATCCGCAACCCGCTGGGCACGTCCCGGCAATATCAAAAACTCAGATGGTGAGCCGGTGTCGAAGATCAGTCGCAAGGTACCCATCCACATCGAACTCGCCGCCGCGATCGATCGGTGAGACATATGCGCTGGTAGGCGGTGAGCCACGCCTGCCAGCGCACTCAATAAGAAGTAGAACAATCCACCCCACGAACACAGGACGGAGGCCGAGTGCGCTCGTCAAGTTTTTGAGACAGTTCGTTGATGATTTCTCTTACGCCGCCAGG
>NZ_JABUYD010000038.1:0-18919 GCF_014897515.1 Brevibacterium sp. FME17 | reverse complement strand
TTCGATGGCTACAGAAACACCTCCAATGAGACAAGGCCAAAGCGCCTACATAACGTGCGCGTCAGTAGCGCCGATCAGAACCCTGGCCGGCAATACGAGACCATCGGTTGGTGCGATAAGACGTTCGAGGACAAGCTCAGCGGGAAATCACGCGCCAACCGCGCAGGCCTGAACAAGCTCATCGACTATGCCCGCGAGGGTGACCATATTCGTGTGGCCTCGTTGGATCGCCTCGGACGAGACACCCGAGATCTCTACTCGCTCGTCGACACACTGACCGGGAAAGGGTGCACGGTCACCTTCGTCTCGGAGAACATCACCGTCTCCAAAGATGGCAGCTCCCCTATGCAGGAACTGTTCCTCACGTTTCTGTCGGGCATGGCGCAGTTCGAGCGCGCGCGGATCCTTGAACGGCAGCGGGAGGGGATTGAGCTGGCGAAGGCTCAGGGGGTCTATCAGCGCAAGCTCACCGACGAGGACGTGCAAGCCTGCCGGGCGATGGTCGACATGGGGATCTCGGTGGCCGGGGTCGCCCGACGCTATGAGGTCTCTCGGCAGACGCTGTACAACGCACTCAAAGGCTCAGGAGCCTACACTCCTGCCGGGTGAAGTCCCTTGTCCATTCTTCTCGTTGCTTCAGCTAGCACGAGGATGGCCCGACTGTGAGCCTTGGTAGTCTCGTCGGCACTGCGGCCCATTGCAGCTTCGGCCGCCTCGGCGTCAATGCCTTCCTGCAAATCGTAAGCGCCAGTTACGACTCAACCTCTTTGAAGCTGAAACCACTCCCCTGAAGGTCAAACCTGGTGGTCCTCTAACTCCCTACGCCAAGAAGCCAGGGAGAGTCACCATCCCCAAGAATTACCGGTATTGCCCGAAGTCTTGCAAACCAAAGAGCTGGCATGACTATTGCACCTCCTCTCCAGACCAGCCTGTGGTTGGTAAGTATCGAGTCGATTTCCGTGGACCGTGTGCCCGACACGATATGAACATCCAAGCAATCATGGGGAAGAAAATCTCAAACTCTACTAAAAAGAAGCAGTGGTACAGCGCCAATGGAAAACTCAAAAGGCAGATGAAGCAGCAGTGCCAGCATCAGTTTTCCAAAGGTACGGTCTTCCGCCAGAACTGCTACATCACGGTAGGCGTCTACTATGCAGCAGTGACAGCAAATACTTTCGTCAAGAAGCTGTAGGGGCACTCAGTCGTGAATTCATCAAGAAGTCTTGTCCTCGGAGGGCTTGTTGCTTTTGTCGCTGCGATGGTGCTCTATGTTCTCTCTGTGCCAGCGTTCGTTTCAATCGTGCTCGTTCTGGTCTCTGGTGTACTCGTCGCTCTAGCTATCCACCGGTCACCAATAGCTCCGGTGTCAGCGAGGAAGTGGGTAGCTTCCGGCATGACCCTGACTGTTTTGCTGGCTGCCGGTCTCGTGTGGGCTGGCTACTTCAGTCCGATCACAGCAATTCTCGACGGCCTGATTCCTCTTTTGTTGGGGGTTGCAACAGTCGTCTTCGTTGTCATCGCGGCGGTCAAGATTTACCGGTCAACAGGTCTGGATCGCCCCGGGTGTGGTGGAGGGCTTGATCTAACCGAGAGGATAGGACCATGCCCGCACCAAGTAAGTACCCTGCAGAAGTCCGAGACCGCGCCGTGCGCATGGTCAACGAGAAGCTCACCGATGATCCGGCCCTGGCCGTGAGCACCGCGTGCCGGCTGGTCGGTGAACAGATCGGGATCAACAAGAACACCCTGCGCAATTGGGTGAAGCACAATCATGTTGATTCTGGAATGACGCCGGGAATGACGACTGATGACAAGCAACGCATCACAGATCTGGAAAAGGAAATTCGGGAACTGCGCCGGGCGAATGAGATCCTGCGGAAAGCGAGTGCGTATTTTGCCCAGGCGGAGCTCGACCGCCACTGACGGATATCGATGGCTTCATCGATGACAATCGCAACGAATTCGGAGTCGAGCCGATCTGCCGTGTCCTGTCGGATACCGGGGTGCAGATCGCTGCGAGTTCGTATTACGCCAGAAGGTCGCGACCGGTCTCGGCACGGAAACAAACTGACGCCGTGTGGGATGAACGGATTCAGAAAGTGCATGCGAAGAATCGAGGATTATTCGGAGCACGGAAAATGTGGGTCATGCTCCGCCGGCTCTATCCAGACGAGCCGATCGCCAGGTGCACAGTCGAACGACGCATGCGCGCCCTGTGTCTGGCAGGGGTGAGCAATGCCCGGTCGGCGACTACGACATGGCAGTCCAAGACCGCCTCGTACCCGAGTGACCTTGTGTGCCGGGACTTCACCGCCGATGCTCCAGATACCCGCTGGGTCGCTGACATTACGTATGTTTCGACGTGGAGTGGTTTCGTCTATGTCGCGTTCGTGATGGATTTGTTTTCCCGCATGGTTGTCGGGTGGCGAGTCGATATGAGTATTTGAAGCTTTGGGGACCACCCGATCGTGCGGTTGGGGACCACCGATATTGCCTGTGGGGGCCAGCAGCCGTGGACCTCGGGGCCACTGGCCGCCCATCAGCTCATCGTCACGGGTTCAAAGCAGCATGTTCTCTCATGTTGTGACTGCCGGTCTCGACCCAGACCGTGTTGTGCACGATCCGGTCCATGATCGCATCCGCGTGGACTCCGGATCCGAGTCGTTGATGCCAGTCCTTCTTCGCATACTGGGTGCAGAACACCGTCGACGCACAGTCGTAGCGGCGTTCGAGCAGTTCCAACAGCATGCTGCGCATCGACTCATCCGGATGATCGAGCAACCATTCGTCTATCACGAGAACGCTGAACGCGGCGTACTTCTTCAAGAACTTCGTCGTGCCCATCGGTTTGTCCAACGCCTGCGCCCAAGCTTCTTCAAGATCAGGCATGCGAATATAGTGCGCACGGATCCGGTGCTGGCAGGCCCGTTTGGCCAAGGCGCACCCCAGGTACGATTTCCCGGAACCGGTGAACCCTTGGAACACGACGTTCTGGCCCCGCTCGATGAAACTGCAGGTCCCCAGCTGGGCGATCACGTTCCGATCCAGGCCGCGTTCATCGACCCTATCGAGTTGACGCAGGTCGGCTGCCGGGTAGCGCAACCCGGCCCTGCGGATGAGTCCCTCGATTTTGGCGTGATTGAATACCGAATGGGCTTCATCGACGACCAGTCGCAACCGTTCGTCGAAGCTCATTCCCATGGTCAGATCCTCGTCTTGGGCCTCGAGTGCCTCCAGCAGGGCCATCGCGCCCATTTCGCGCAGTTTGCGCTTGGTCTCTGTATCGATCGAAGTCACCGAGTCCCTCCTGCATAGTAGGAGGCACCGCGGACGTAGCCGCCGTGCTCGACAGGTTCGGTCCGGGCGGGTCTGGTCTGGTCCTGACCGGTGGCAAGGAGCGGTTGCACATGCGCATACCGTGGCGACCGCACCGGCCCCGCCAGCGTAATCCGGCAAGCGGCTTCGACCCGGTCGGCAGAGTAGCGGCGAGAGAGTCTCAACACCGCCAACGCCGGGTTGACCCCTTGCTCGTCGATGGCTACGGACTCGAAGATGCGATTGATGACGACCAGCGTCGACGCCCCGATCCTCTCGGCCCATTGGCGTATCCGGGCCGCGTCCCACTGCTGGTATCTGTCCCCAGCAGGAAGGTCAGCATCATTCGTGCGATACTCATTGACCGCAGTCTCTGGCAGCAGCAGGTGAGTCGTGACTCGCTGGTCCCCGCGGTAGACTTCGAGGCTGCGGTCGGTGATGCGCAGATCGACTTTGGATCCGATGTGCTCAAACGGCACCGAGTAATAGTTGCGCGCCCAGCTCACATGCCCGTTCCTGGCCACACGCCGCCCATAGATCCACTGACTGATCTCGTAGGCCACCTGCGGCAGCGGTGTCAACAGCGGTTCCTCCTCCGTGGTGAAGACACTGAGCCTGGATCCGGGCCGCTTCTGGAAAGGTTCAGCATTATAAGCGCAGACTCTCTCCTCGATCGCGGCCGTCAACGTCGGCAGCGATGTGAACCGCCGGTCACGTAGCCCTGCGATCACCCATGTGGCGACATGTCCAACAGTATTCTCAACACTCGCCTTGTCTTTTGGTGCCCTGATTCTGCCCGGTAGAACAGCAGCCGAATAGTGGGCAGCCATTTCCCGATAGGCGTCGTTGAGCACGATTTCACCGTCGCGAGGATGAGTGATGACTCCGGTCTTGAGATTGTCGGGCACGATCCGCGGTGTTGAACCGCCGAAAGCGGTGAACATCGCCACATGCGCCCGGAGCCACGAGTCCTGACTCATGTCCAGGCTCGGGTGCACGAATGCGTACCTGCTGAAGGGCAGACACGCGACGAACAGATAGACCGTCTTCGGCTTGTCTGCCCCCGTGTGCAGTTGCATTGTCGGACCGGACCAGTCGACCTCGATGGTCTGGGCGGCTTTGTGTCCCACACGAGAAGCTGCACCGGTGACGAGGACGTGGCGCTGATAGGTGCGGCAGAACCGGTCATAACTCATCGCCGGATCACCAGCCGCAGCGCACTCATCGGCGTACTCGCCATGGAGGAGCTTCAGCGTCACCCCGACCCGGGCCATTTCCTTATGGATTGCCTTCCAGTCAGGTTGGGCGAACACGCTGTGATGGTCCCCGCGGCCCGGAAACAGGAGGCCATACACTTCACTGTCAGCACGGTCCTTGACATCATCCCACCCGAGTCCCGCAGCGTCGGCGGCCTCGAGGACCTGCGTGACCGATTTGCGTGACATTGCCTGGGAGCCAGCGATCGCTCTGCCCGAGAGCCCCTCGGCTCGAAGCTGTAACACCAGCTTGGCCCTGATCTTGCGTACCATTGATAATCTCCTTTCGCCGCGTGCCCAATACACGCGGTGAAAGGAGCTTATAGTTCGTGGCCCCCGCACACGCCATAGATGGTCCCGACGCCCACGATCACGCGACCAAGCAACTGGCCCCCGAGCTCACGATTGACGGCCCCCAACAAGACGGATATTCATCGATACGACGCTGCGGACCGATTTGGCGCTGGATGCCCTGGAGCACGCTTTATGGGAAAGGAGACGAAAGAACCGTAATATCAATCAGTTAATTCACCATTCAGACAAGGGAAGTCAATATGTTTCCATTGCTTACACAGAACGACTACGTGAAGCCGGGATAGAAGCCTCGGTCGGCTCGACGGGCGATTCTTATGATAATGCCGCAGCTGAAGCGTTAAACAAACTATTTAAGAAAGAGGTGGTGTGGCGCGAAGGTCCGTGGACTGGTCGCGATGCTGTGGAATTCGCGACCTTGGAATGGGTGCATTGGTATAACAACACCCGTCCGCATTCGTACTGCGGAGACCTCGCCCCGGCACAGTTCGAGGATCACTACTACACTGAAATCAGTCGGCCAGCAGTTGTCGGCGTACCGTTATGAGCTCTCCACCGAACTCGGGGCGATCCACTAAATCAACCGACATGCTGTTGCTGAATGCTAACCGCAACTGGCGGACACCGACCCACTTCTCGTGGGACGAGTACGCTGATAAACGACCGAAAGCACTGAAATGACCAAAGCCTTGGAACATCAATCAGCAAGGTGGAAGCACCTCTTTTCCCCATGGCCGCTGGCTGGAATCGGAATTGCATTTCTTGTCTGCTCATACGTCGCTGGTTACATTCAGACTCACGTGTTGAATGGGATTGCGGGTGGGCGCGGTTGCGCCACACCGCCACCGGGTACTGAAGTAGCTTCATATGGTGTCACGATGAACCCGTTGCCTCCTGCGGCTGCATGCCACCAGGTAGTCAATAGTGCAACCGCCACTTTCGACCAGGTTGAAATCCACTGGCTCGGCCCAGCTCTCTTCCTGTTCATTCTTGCAAGCGGTTGCCTCCTTGCTTCGTTGTGCGTCGCTGGATATCGCTTAGTTCGATTCTTCAAATAGCCTCAACAAGATCTGTCTACAAACCCTAGGGTTTTGAGACGGTACGAGCATGGCTCAGTTCACTTATCGGTGCGCTATATTGGTATAAATGATGAAGGGGTATCGGTGGGACTCACAATTAGAAAGATCCTCGCAAACGTGCAGAACGGAACTATACGAGTCCCAGCTTTTCAACGCGGATTCGTCTGGGATACTGAACGTGTAGCGTATCTGATGGATTCAATCTACAAGGAGTTCCCCTATGGGGCTCTTATTCTCTGGCGAACGAAAGAAAAGCTGACGCACGAGCGTCACCTTGGGCCGTTTCAACTCCCGGATGTGGAACCGGATTATCCAATTGACTACGTTCTCGACGGGCAGCAGCGCTTAACGTCTATCTTCGGAGTGTTTCAGACTGAACTCGACCCTGTAGATACCACGCCTTGGCCAGCCGTCTATTTCGACATGTCTGCTGAAGCTGTACTGCAAGAGAGCCAGTTCGTCTGCCCGAATCCCGAGGATGTAGATCTAGACCGCCATTTCCCGCTTGGGACGTTCTTTGATGTTACTGCGTATCGTAAAGCAACCTCCGGCCTCACTACTGAGCAGGCAGAGCTAATTGATGGAGTGCAGGCGAGCCGAGTGAGTGCCGAACGCTTGTGTGCTGCGCTGGCGGTCACCGGCCTGTGCACATTCATTATCGGATTCGTAGCCGGACTGTCACTGTTCTCGACAATGTGGACCATACTCGGTTTCGGGATCGCTCTGACGCTGGTGGCCGTGGGCCTGATCGTCGCGATTGCTGTTCGAAAGCCTTTGCAAGTCGGAGACCCCAACCCCGTGAACGGCCCGAACGCAGCTCTCTCGATCCTTCTGATGTCTGGACTGGCATGCGCCACAGTCGTGGGGCTCACCATTACTGGTTTCATAGCTCTCTCAGGTGACACAAGTCTGGAAAGCAGTCCTGCCCAAGACGTCGTGACGTGTGTTGGCGCGGGTGCAGCCGCACTAGGAATTGCGTCATTTCTCGGTGCCGTGGCAATAAAGATCAGCATCCATTTCGCCCGTCCACGACAAAGTACGCCTTAACCAACCAGTCGTTCTTCTTGGCTTCACCGAGGCTTGGGCTAAGTCGGTCGCCAACAGCGTCAACCACGTCTTCAGTTGGCGCCGTCGGAAGCATCAGAGCGTCAGGAAGATTCTCATCCTTCGATTATCTGAAAATCACCTTGCAGTCGAAGTTCGCCGATGGTGATGACCTGAAGGTCTCCGACCTCAAGCATCTTCCGCGCGTTCTCTTCCTCGAAGAAGACGTTCTCGACGGCAGCATCCGTCAGGAGCTCGATGGCCTCTCCCCCGTCTGGTGTTGCTCGAACTGTGGCCATGTAGTGATACGCGTAGACCACGTCCCCGGTGGTGATTGCATGCTCGCCTGCGTCATCAACGTCGCGTTCTTCCCAACTGATCGTGTATTCAGGATGCTCTGCTTCAATGCGAAAGCATTCGGCTTCATCACTGACGATTCCGACCAGCGGGTCGATCCTTTCTTCAGCATCGAATGGAGAGATCTGCTCAGCGAAGATCAGATACACAGTCTGACCGCTCATGCTTTCGCCCCCTCGTCAGCGAACACTGTGGTCCGCTTTCGAACGATGCTGGTCCCACAGCCGGTCACAACTGCGACCAAGATACCTGTTCCTGCCAATGCTCCACTGAGTGTCATGTTTCGTTTCGCATCGGCACGGCATTTGACGATTGCCTCCGGCAGCTTCAGTCCGTTTGCTTCGGTGATCCGCATCGCGTTGAGGCTCGACGGGCAGGCCCACATCCCCTCATCATCTGTATAGGTTCCCTGCCCGATTTGAACAAAGAACCCTCCAGCGATCAGACCGACAGACGAGACCCCCAGAAGGGTCAGTGGCAACCATGCGCGCTGTCTCCTGACTATCATGATCAGAAACCAGACCGCGACCGCTGCTCCCGCGACGACCCATCCGAGGTACACCCACTCCACCCAGGGTGCCTCTTCCCAATGGTAGAGATCTACCGATTCGTCGGTAGCCACAATCAACATGCGCGCTGTGCCTCCACCGTTCACCGTGATTCTCCTTCAAAGCCCAGTCGCGACAGTCTCACACTCAATATGCCACACTGGCCCGTATGGTCCCCGGCACCGTGAATGAACTCTCAGCGCACGATCGCATGATCCTCGACCTCGAGAAGACAGAGCACACGTCAACTGCTCGCGACGCGCTGTGTCAGCACATCGAGCTGCCACTTGATGAGTACATTGTCGTGCTCGAGGGGATTGTCGATACGGATGCGGCCTATAGATACGCCCCAGACGTCGTGAATCGAGTTAGGCATCTGAGAGCGGAGAGGTTTGCTTTCGAACGACGGCACGGGCGGTGGAAGAGCCGCGCATTTCAGTGAGTGCGAGGAACATAGAAGCTAGTAGGCTGACCTGAATCGAGTCTGAGCAGAGTTCCTGCGGATTCGCGGTCAGGACTGTGAGCAGAATTTTCCGCTCGGATTGGATGAAGCTTGAGAGAGCTCGCACTCGTCACCAAGTACACAATCGAGGTCTGTGATCAGTAAGAATGAGTGAACTCGCTCGTAGTTCGGTCCTGCTCACCGGCTTGAGCTACCCGCTCCTGGTTGCGGGAATCATCCTTCTCTTGACCGGGGTGACCGTAGCTGGCGCCGTTCTGTTGGCATCAGGCGTCTTTCTGATTGGTGTGAACGAGATCTGCCTTTACATCGCCAGAAGCAACGTGGTGCCACAAGACTCCCACTCGTAGCCCCTTGCATCACCACCAGAGCCTTTCCCTACTCCGGGAGTGACTTCTCGATCAACGTGATCTACTCGGACGTGTGAGGAGTTGGCCCGTCCACGACGCGGTAGGTCGTCTGGACCATCCCGCCATCGAGGACTGTTGTGCGCACGTGCTCGAGGTCCACATCTCCGCCAAGCGAGCCGAACAGTGACGGCCCATCGCCGATGAGCACAGGCACTTGGGAGAGAGTGAGCTCGTCGACAAGTTTGGCAGCAAGGAACCACCGGACGGTCGCCCCACCGTCGACGTAGACGCGGCGGCGACCATCCCGCTGCAGTGCGTCAACGGCCGCCTCGGGCGAGCGGTGCACGATGATTCGAGGGTCAGCATCTGCGGCAAGGGTCGTACTGATCACATGGATCGGGCGACCGAGGTAGGGCCACTCTTGGACGGATGCGATGGCCTCGTAGGTCTTCCGGCCCATCAACACCGCGTCAACCGACTCAACGAACGGTGTGAAACCCGCATCTCCGGCGGCCTCGCCGCGGCTGGTCAGCCACTCCAAGTCCCCGTCCGGCCGCGCAATGCGGCCATCGACACTCAACCCGAGAAAGACGACTGCACGGAGAGGCTTCTGCACTGTGGACACAGGATCAAGTATGTCTGCTGCGAGCGAGAACGATCAAGGAAAATCGGCAACACTCAGGCACTGCGGCCTTGCGTTCACAATCAGTTTCATCCCACCCCTTGACTTAGAGTGCACTCACAGTCGTAGGTTGGCTTCCATGACTCGGCACACCACAAACCTTCAACGCCCTGAAAGTCTCCAGCGAGCGCTTTCGGTCGATGACGATGTGGAGCTCTCGATCTCAGACGTCTGTGCGCTCCTCGACATCAACGCACACACCGCCCGCTACTATGAACGCGCCGGGCTCCTCGAGGTGCCTCGGAACCACTCGGGACACAGAATCTATGATCAGAAGGCCGTCGCTCGCCTCGACTTCCTCGTTCGCATGCGGACCTCCGGGATGGGCATCAGCGAACTCCGTCGATATGTCGACCTGGTCCGCGTCGGAGAGGCGACAACCGGGCAGCGTCTGCAGATCATGCTCGACCAGCGCGAGCGCATCGTCTCCCAACTTCACGAGCTGGAACTGGCCCTCCTCACAACTGACTACAAAATCGCCAAATACGGCGGGGTTCCCGATGACGACCGCGCACCGGCAGATACCTCACCGAGCTCCCACCACCAAGAAGGAGATCCATCATGACCACCACCCACCTCGGCGACCTCAGCGTCTCCCCCATCGGCTTCGGCTGCATGGCTTTGTCCCACGTCTACGGCGGCACCACCGACGACGCAGCACGGGACACATTGAACACCGCAGTCGATGCCGGCATCACCTTCCTCGACACCTCCGACGTCTACGGCGAACCCCGCGAGGGTGCCACCGGCCCGGCCGGCACCAATGAAGAGATGCTCGCACCGTTCCTGGCCAAGCGCCGCGACGAGGTCCAGTTGGCCACGAAGTTCGGCATCACCGCCGGCCGCACCGGAGCCAACGATTCGGACAAACGCACCGATGGACGCCCGGAATACGCACGCTCTGCCTGCGATGCTTCGTTGGCCCGCCTCGGCGTGGAGACGATCGATCTCTACTATCACCACCGCCCGGATCCCGATGTGCCCATCGAAGAGACCGTCGGTGCCATGGCCGAACTCATCGAAGCGGGAAAGATTCGCCACATCGGTCTCTCTGAGGTCACCTCCGAGGAACTGCGGCGGGCCCAGGCCACCCACCCGATCGCCGCACTCCAGTCCGAGTGGAGCCTGTGGTCCCGCGACGTCGAGGACCATGTCGTACCGGCCTGCGCCGAGCTGGGCGTCGGATTCGTGCCCTACAGCCCCCTGGGCCGCGGGTTCCTCACCGGCACACTGACCAAGGAGCAGGTCGCCGGTGACTTCCGCGGCGGCACCACCCGCATGGGCAAGGCGTGGGATGCCAATCAGAAGATCGTCGATATCGTCGCCGAGGTGGCCCGCCGACATAACGCTTCGAACGCTCAGGTGGCGTTGGCTTGGCTTCTCGAGCGTGCCAGCCAGATGGGTGTCTCCGCGGTTCCGATCCCGGGATCGCGCAAACCCGAACGTGCACTTGAGAACCTCGGGGCCGTGGAGGTGTCTCTCGACGCCGATGACATGAGACAGCTCGATTCGATTCAGTCACTGGTCGAGGGCACTCGCAATATCGTGGACAACCCGAGCTGGATCAGCTCCGGGCGGGAGTGAGCCTGGGGTTCTGACAGTCAGTACTGCCGGGTCCGAGGCCGGGAGGTTCTCGAAGAGGTCATCAGAGCGCAGAGATGATTGGTGCAAGGACTGCAGCGACAAGGAGTGCTCCAATCACAATCGCCACGGCAGCGATCACCGTCATCACGGTTATGGACATAGTCCACCGCACGGGCGGCAGCGTTCGCACAATGATCACGCCCAGTGGAAGCAATATGAGAATGCCGCTGAGCGCCCCGGGCATCAGGCTCCATGCCGCCACACTGATGGCGAGGTGGCCAGCAGCGTTGGCGATCAGGGCGTAGGCACCGCACACCAACGCCTCGGCGCTCCATTTCGCCCGGGTCGACACCGCGATCACGGCGACCGTGAGAATCGCCGCAGTGACGATCACGAGCGCGAGACCGAACTGCTCCTGGTCTCCGTGAAGTGACCGCCCCGGCAGCCAGGGGTGTGCAGCTATCCAACCCGTCAGACCCAGCAGCCATTCCTCAGCATTATGCAACGCCAAAGCGACAATAGTCGCCGCCCAGAAGACTGCAAGACGTTTCTGGGTGGGCAGTTCGGGCTTCGTACTTACATCAGTCGCGATGTGCATCATCTCGCTGCTCTCTTACACTCGTATTAACTCCTCTTACGAGTGTAAGATGATCCCATGGAACAAGCAATAGGGGATGGAAAGCGTCTGGTGGCCGAGGCATTGTGGCGCGTTGTTGCCCGGGATGGCATGACGGGAGTCAGCGTGCGGACCGTGGCCGCCGAGGCCGGCGTAAAGGGGGGAACAGTCCAGCACTATTTCCCTACGCGGGCTCAAATGGTGCACGACGCCATGGAGTTACTCGCAGACCGTTTCACGCAGCGGATCACTGCCATGCCGCGGACCGGGCCGACGCACGAGTGGACGCGGGCGATCCTGCTGGAACTGCTCCCTCTCACTGCAGAGCGACAGCGCGAGTTCAAGGTCTGGCTCGCCTTCACTACCCATGCCGACACGAACCCCGCGCTGACAGAGCTCAAGCACATCTTTTCAACCCGACTCGGGGAAATGTACCAGCGACTCATCCGAGCCAGGAAGGCAGCATTCCCCGGCATGGTTGACGATGCTCCCCCGGAGGCCGTTCAGTCTGACTTCCCGGAGACAGCAATCCTGCAGGCTGTCATTGACGGCCTATCGCTTCAACTTGCGGACCTGGATCCTGACGAGGCAGCCCACTTGGGTGCTCGCCTGCTCGATCATTACCTCGCCAAGTCTGATGCTGAGCATCCCAATCGCGCCCAGTAACGAACAGGCGCTGCAATCCTCCTCGTTGCGCATTTCAAGGCGACAGGGGCGTTCTACCCCAGCAGCCCTATCAACGACTCCCGCACCTGCAGCACGGCTAGGAATCCGAACAGCAGGAAGCAGACCGTGAGCAGTACGTTGGACAGCCCCTTGTTCCGCAGTGCTGTCGGCACCGAGGTTCGATTAAGGATGACGAGGAGCGCGATCGCGAGCACCGGGAGGATGAAGGCACTGATCGCGGCGTAGATGAGGACCAGGGTCACGGGCTGGCCCAGACTCATGATTGCCAGGGTGGCGATGGAGAGGTAGACGAGTGCGCCGCGGAACTCGACCGACTTTGCCGACATCTCGTGTTCGGGCTTGTCCTGGTGCGGGTAGCGTCGCAGCACGCGTATGCAGTCGGCGGTGACGTAGGCGATGCCGGAGAATCCGCCGAGCACACTGGTGTAGACGACGGCGAGGAAGCTGATGAGGAAGACGATTCGTCCTAGTTCGCCGATGCGTGAGACCAGGCTGTCGGCGATGGCGAACAGTGAGTCGTTATCAGCGATCGTGAAGCCCTGGCCATATAGGATGAAGGCGCCAACGGCACTCATCGCCACGGCGAAGACGAACACCAGTGCGTAGCTGATGAACAGGTCGATGCGCACGACAGGTTTCCATTCGGCGGCGCGCCAGGACTTCTCGCGGATCCAGTATGAGTAGGCCAGTAGTCCGGTGGCTCCGCCGACCCCGCCGATGAGTGACATGACGGTGATGATCGACCCGTTCGGGAAGGTCGGGGCCACGGTCTCCACAGCCACCGCCTGAGCTTCCTGACCCTGGAACACTGAGATCGCCAGCGCAACGATTCCGAAGAACATGATGATGCCGAAGCCGATCATCGCCTTCTCGACCAAACCATAGCGTCCGATGCCGACGAGGATCGCGGCCGAAAGCAGCACGACGACCGCGGTCGGCCAGAACGGCAGCACCGGGAAGAGCGCCTGCAGAATGTTCGTCGTCACGGCGATGACCCCGGCGCCGAAGAACAGTCCGACAAGCAGCTCTGCGATGAGGAACAGAGTGGGGAACAATCGTCCGCCGAATCGGGTCAGGTGGGACTGCAGTGATCGGTCACCGCTCATCTGCAGGCGAGACACCGCCTCGGAGAGGACGAATTTGAGGAGGATGCCGACAGTGAAGACCCAGATGAGCGCGAGCCCGTACTCCGCTCCGGAGTTCATCGTCGTGATCATGTCCGAAGCACCGACGCTGGCCAGCGCGAGGACGATGCCCGGCCCGACCAGCCGCAGTCTTCCGGCCAATGTTCCCGGCGCCGAGGTGGTGGTGTCGGTTGTCTGCGGAGTCGTTTCGGCGGACATGGGTGGGGTGGGGCTCCTTCACATGAGTTCGTCGACGAAGGTACGTGCGTCGTCCGAATGAGCTTCATTCGCACGAACGCCGTAGACGTTGGCGTCGTTCGCTCAGATGAGTATGGACGAGACCGTCACATGTCGGGATGGAAGTCTCATAACCCGGGAAGGAGCCCTGGCTCAAAGCCGAAGAAGAGGGCCGCTGGGTTCCATTCTAACCTCCACACCTGAGGGCCGTTTCCAGGCTCCGGGCGTATATTCGACGCCATGACTGATGCACTCGAAGACGGTCCGTTCTTCCATGGCACCAAGGCACAGCTGGAGGTCGGTGACCTGCTGAGAGCCGGGTTCAATTCGAACTACCGGCCCGAGGTCGTCATGAACCACATCTATTTCACCGCACTCACCGATGGTGCGGGACTCGCCGCGGAGATCACCGCGCTGGACGGAGAGCCTCATGTCTATGAGGTCGAGCCGACCGGCGACTATGAGAATGACCCCAATGTCACCGACAAGAAGTTCCCGGGAAACCCCACCCGGTCCTATCGCAGCACCGAACCCTTGCGAGTCGTCCGTGAGGTCACCGACTTCAAACGCCTGACCCCGGAAGAGCTTCAGGACTGGCGGGACAAACTGGCGAAACTCCACGCCGACCCCGCTGCGAAGATCATCAACTGAGCGTTTTGAACTGCCCAAATGCCGTCAACCGCCGAAGAAGTTCTCGGCTCGGAGTACAGTAGTCGAGCGTGAGCCCCGACGATGCCCCTCGCGCGCCGACGCGTCCCCCGCTGTCGATTTCGCTGGCCGCATTCGTCTCCAGCTTCGACCGTTTCGCGATCAGTCCGCTCATCGTTCTCGTGGCCCACGACCTCGGCGCGACCCTTGCCGAAGCGCTGACGATCGCCAGCGCCTACTTCCTGGCCTACGGCGTCAGCCAACCCGTATGGGGGATCCTCTCCGACAAGCTCGGGCGGGTTCGCCTGATGAAGTGGACACTCTTCGCCGCGGCCCTCACAGGCGTGGCAGCGACCTTCGCCCCGACGCTGAGCATCCTCGTCATCGCTCGCGCTCTGTCCGGTGCGTTCTACGGAGCCATCGTCCCGACCTCGTTGACCTATGTCGGCGACACCGTCGACGAGGCGAATCGTCAGCCCGCACTCACCGATCTCATGGCCGCCATCGCCGTCGGAACCGCGAGTGCCACAGCGTTGGCCGGGGTCCTCGCACATTTCATCGACTGGCGAGTGGTCTTCGCCATCCCGGCCGTCCTCGCCGTCGGATGCGCCTTCGGTCTGCGCCGACTGCCTGAACCGCCCCGGGAGCAGCCGGGTAGCGTCGTTGCCACCATCCGTGCCGCGATCACCCACCGGTGGGTGCTCATCGTCATCGGCCTGGCCTTCATCGAAGGCGCCGTGGTCCTCGGGGTCCTCACCCTGCTCGCCCCGGCCCTGCAGTCCCAAGGCACCGGCGCGGCGATCGCCGGCCTGGCCACCGCCGCCTACGGTGTCGGCGTCATCATCACCAGTCGCATGGTCAAGGCCCTCAGTTCTCGTCTGTCAATGCCGCGGCTCATCGCAATCGGCGGCAGTGCGACGGTGCTCGCCTTCGGACTCCTCGCCGCGCACCTGTCGATCACCATGGTCATCATCGCCGCACTCCTGCTCGGCGCGACCTGGTCCTTCCAGCACTCATCCCTGCAGACCTGGGCGACCGGTGTTCTGCCGCAGGCCCGCGGGACCGTCGTCTCATTCTTCGCAGGCACCCTCTTCGCCGGAAGCGCAGTCGGTGCCGCGTTCGGCGGTGGACTCGGCGACAAGAATCAATGGACGCTGCTGTTCGCGATCACGTGCGCCGTCGGCCTCGTGCTCACCGTATCCATCGTGGTCAGCCGCCGCATCTACGCGGGTCCGCGCAAGAGCTGAGCTGCGCTGAGTTGAACTGAGTTGAGCTGAGCCGACGAACCTACCGCCCGAAGTACTCCGTGCAGGCCCGGCGGACTGACTCGATCGCCTCGTCGTCGATGTCGAGGTGCGTGACCCAGAGCAGCTTGCCGTGTGCACCGCCGGTGATGATGCCGCGTTCGCTCAGGAACTCGGAGAACGCGGACATGTCGACACCGTCCGGGGACAGAAAGACCATGTTGGTCCGTGCTGCACCGGCGCCGAGCTCCGGGAAGTCTGCGAAGACCTCTGCCAGGCGGGTCGCACGGTCGTGGTCCTCACGCAGACGCTGGACGTTGTTCTCAAGCGCGTAGATGCCTGCGGCGGCGAGCACACCGGTCTGGCGCATGCCCCCGCCGAGCGTCTTGCGGATGCGCTTGGCCCGACCCACCAGCTCCTTGGTCCCGACCAGCAGCGCACCCACTGGGGCGCCGAGGCCCTTGGACAGACACAGTGAGATCGAGTCGAATCGACCCGTCAGTTCCGAGGCTTCGCGGCCGGTGGCCACGGCAGCATTCATGATCCGTGCCCCATCGAGATGAGTGGCCAGACCACGGCTGCGCGCCAATTCGGTCGCCTCCTTCACGTAGTCCTCGGGAAGGAGGCGACCGTTGAAGGTGTTCTCCAGCGTCAGCAGCCGGGTGATCGGATTGTGGAAGTCATCGGGTTTGATCGCCGAGGTGATTGCATCCAATTCGATGCTGCCGTCGGGTTCGTTGGGCAATGGCTGCGGTTGGATCGACCCCAGGACCGCCGCTCCCCCTCCCTCATCGCGGTAGGCGTGCGCGGTCTGGCCGACGATGAATTCGTCGCCGCGTCCGCAGTGAGCCATGATCCCGGCGAGGTTGGCCTGCGTGGCCGATGGGAAGAACAGCCCCGCTTCCTTCCCGAGGAGCTCGGCGGTCATGACCTCGAGCCGGTTGGTCGTCGGATCTTCGTCGTAGACCGCGTCGCCCACCTCGGCGTCGGCCATGGCCTTGCGCATTCCCGCGCTGGGTTTGGTCACGGTGTCGGAGCGGAAATCAACCCGCGGACCATCTGTTGCGTTCATGTGCTCAGTTCTCCGCGGTTCGGGGGCGGGCGACGGGGTGGTTGCTGGCGATCGAGATGCGGTTGAACGAGTTGATGAGGATCACGGTCCATTCGACTGCGGAAATCTGTTCCGCCGAGAGGAACTCACCGGCTTCGGTGGCGATCGCGTCGCGATCGGCCGTCTTGTCGATGATGGTCAGCGTCTCCGCCAACAGCAGTGCGGCCTTTTCCTGATCGTCGAAGATCTCTGCCTCACGCCAGGTCGGCAGCAGGTCGAGCTTGATCTCCTCGACCCCTGCTTTCCGGGCTGCCGGAGCGTGGATGCTCAGGCAGGTGCGGCATCCGTTGATCTGGGAGACTCGCGTGTTGACCAGCTCGAGGAGTCCATCGCTCAAGCCTGCTGCTCGGGCGACCTTCCGCGAGGCGGTCGCGGCCTGGACCATGGACTTGTAGACCTCGGGGTGGATCTTGTCGATGTAGGGACGATTGACGTTGGCTCGTGACACTCTTCAGGCCTCCCGTTGGACGAGGTCGATGTCGGCGCCGGTGGCCTTGCGGAATTTTCCGCCCTCCGCCAGGTAGTCATCACCGGTGTCACCCAGCTTCTTCACGAAAAGCGGGCACACGGGCACCACTGTCACGCCCTGCTCACAACTGCCGGCCAAAGACTCGGCGACCAGTACCTTGGAGAGTCCACGGCCGCCGAACGCCTCATCGACCTCGGTGTGGTGGAAGATCCGCTCTCCTTCAGGCCCGGTGATGAAGAAGGCGCGGCCGGCGTCGGTTCGGGAGGCATCCCTGATGACATAGGCACCGCGGGCTTCGTCGAGTTCGACGGTGACGGCCTCGCCGGTCTTGTCCTTGAGTTCTTCGCTCATTGCTGATTCTCCTTATTCTCGGATTCGGTGTGAACGTGCGGGGGCGGATTCTTCCGCGCTTTGATGCGAACCTCGGGCAGCCTCGGCGCGGGCAGCCTGGACATGCCATCGGCGTTGCGACCGGGGCCGCCCTTTCCGACGTAGCCGTCGACGGCACCGAAGCGGTCACCTTCTGCCTGCCATTCCTCGCGGTACTGCGCGATCTCCTCATGGGTGCGGCCGATGAAGTTCCACCACATGAGGATCTCTTCGTCGAAGGGTTCACCGCCGATGAGGACGATGCGTGCGTCGGTATCGGCACTGTTGCTGACGCGCATTTCGGACAGTCCCACACCGGTGTAGCCGAGGGCGTTTGCCGGCACGGGGACGTCTTCGACGGTGATGACCCCGGAGTCGACGAGGACTCCGTGTTCGAAGGCCGGGTTGATCGGCAGGTCGATGGTGGCACCGGGACGCAGCCGCACCTCGGCGCCCATGAGCGGGGAATAGGTGTTCACGGGTGAGCGGGTTCCCCACAGTTCGCCGAGGAAGACGAGGAATTCGCCGCCGTCGAACGGTGTCAGTTCGGGGGCATGGTGTTCGAAGTCCCTGGACTCCTGGTGGCGCACCGAATCGGGAAGCGCCAGCCAAAGTTGGACGCCGTGCAGTGCCGTGGTGTCCTCGGCTGAGACTTCGGAGTGGCAGATGCCGCGGCCAGAGGTCATGAGATTGACCTCGCCGGGCAGGACCATGCCTGTGCTGCCGCCGGAATCGATGTGCTCGATGGCGCCGGCGAAGAGCCAGCTCACCGTCTGCAGGCCGGTGTGCGGGTGTGGGGCGACGTCCATGCCGCCGGAGGTCGAGACGTCGTCGGGACCGTAGTGGTCGACGAAGCACCACGGGCCGATGAGTGAGCGTTGGCGCTGTGGCAGAGTCCGACGCACGGTCATGGCACGCGGACCGCCCAAGGGAACATCGCGGGCGGTGAGGATCTCGACCGGAGCTCTGCCCTGCTGTGCGCACTCGGGGCCGGGCAGCCCACCGGGGCCGCAGACGACCTCTTCGGGTTTCGTCTCCACATTGCTCATATCGATCCCACCTTCGCATTCACAATCAGACACCCGCCGGCGCGGCGCATCCCAGCTCAGACACCGTCAGTCTTACACATTGTGCGGTGAAATCCAGTGGGGGCTGGATGGCGGAACCAGAGCCTTCGCCAGCCGAGCCTCAGTCCCGCGGAATCCGCTTCCGCCACGGCCACCACACGCTGCGGCCGATGTCGTGGACGAGGGCCGGAACGACGAGGGAGCGCACCAGGATCGCATCGAGGAGGACGCGGAAGGTGACGATCAACGCTAGCTGGAACAAGAACATCACCGGGATGACGGCGAGCAGTCCGGACGAGCTTGAGACTAGGGATCCTTCTATGTTTGTCAAGCGGCGCTGAGTCGTGTCTCGTTGGCGTT
>NZ_JABUYD010000037.1:0-19647 GCF_014897515.1 Brevibacterium sp. FME17 | reverse complement strand
GTCTGCGCAAGCCGCGTGAGACAGATCAAGTGTCCACAACTTGCGGGGAACCTCAATTTTAGGTCACGCTGGGATGATTGAGGGTGTTGGTTTCTTCCCCACAAATGACTGTGTCGCCGCTGTGACCAGCGGCGACACGGTGGAGGGGATGACGGGAATCGAACCCGCTTGAAGCCTCTTTTGGCACCATATCGTTCGCTGGATTCTAGGGGTTTAACGATGTTGATGGGTTTGGAATAGCAGTTCGTTCAGCTCCATTGGCCGCATGATGCGGCCACCGTGCGGCACCCCCTTCGGGAGGGTCCCGAGTGAAGATTTTCAAAGAATTTGCGAACTTCTACGAACATGAGCCGAACTGCCGCACGTAGAGAGGGTATGAGCAAAGAATCGCAGACTTCGGTAGATGCACCCTCGCTTGAGCCCACCCACTCTCCCCTGGCCGTTATGCACACCCAGGGGCAGGACATTTACGTTCCGAATGGAATGCCGTGTGTCTATACCCCCGAGCAAGCCGCGGCCATCTTGCAGTGCGGAGTTCACTTCCTTCGCGATGGAACTCGCAATGGCGAACTGCCGCATTTGCGCATCAATCGATCTGCCGTCCGGTTCACCTCCGACGACGTCAAAGAGATCATGTCGATGTTTGCGGTCAAGCCGATGCCACAGGACGAACCGGAGCAGACAACTCCAGAGACGATGGCCATCCCCGAAACGTATGAGGACGAAGACCTTTCCGAATACCCCGGTGGAAGTCTCAAAACCAGGCGGCGGATGAAGAAGCTCATCGACGAACGCAACGCTGAGCTCGCCGCTAAGAAGTAGACGAACCCACAACAAAGGGCCTCGACACTGAAACAAGTCAGTGTCGAGGCCCTTTGTTGTGGATGGGAGATGAACTCTACAGGCGTATGCCTAGAGCTTCTTGGGCCACGCGTGCAACGTGTTCGACCCGGCCATCAATCAAGCTGCCGCCTGGTTGTTCGATCGGATTACCGCATCCATCGCAGGTCGAACCATCTGACCCGGTGACGAAGCTGGGATGGATGCGGTCACGGCTGCCGGGATTTCGCTCATGACTCCTCCTCGTCACTGTAGTCGGCATATCGGTTAGCGATAGTCGCCAATGCGAAACACGTGTTGAGGAACTGTGGGTGGAAGATCTCAACTTCAGCTTCGGAAGCCAGAGCGGAAAGGTGCTCAGACTCGTAGAGCCATGCCCCGAACGATTGTGCATTTGGTTCAAGGTTGGCAGCGTCCCTCGCCGAGGCGATCAACTCATCGCCGACTTCTGCCCTGACTTCGTCACAGTCGACGAGTTCGTTGACAGCATCGCGCACGACATCGACGGCGTGATCCACGTCGAACGTGCGAGTCACGGACTGCATGTCGGGGCCGGCCTTTTCCTCCCAGTATCCCGGATTAATGAAGGGCGAACCGTCACCGTAGATGTCTCCGTAATTGCGCGTGTTAAAGAAGCCCAGCATGTCCGTGGTTCGGCGAAAAATCAGCTGAACTCCGATGTCGCCAACAAAGGCAAGATATCCGGGCGCAGTGAAAATCTCCCAGTGCCAAGCCAACATTCCGGGCTTGCTCATACGCAGATGCCGGTAGTCTCCGTTGTCGAAAATGACTGAAAGCTCGTGATCACCAGTGTTGGCGGCAAACGTTGCCCAGTTGTGCGAATATGGATTCTGTCTTATCGCGGTCGCCATAGTGCCTCCTGGTCGAATGAAATGCGGTCGTTGAATAGAGAAGTGGGGAACCGAGATGGCTCGATTCCCCACTTGCCTGTTGACTACTTCAACGCTTCGCTCGACGTACAGTCATGCGGGCGTGGATGTTGCTTAGCTGATTGCTGTCTGGGCGATCTCAGCGTCCTGTTCCGGAGTCCCACCCGAGACTCCGAGCCCGCCGATGAGCTGTCCCTCGTCGTTGACTATCGGGACTCCCCCACCCATAAGAAGGAGCCCTCCGTTCGTGTGATCAAAGTGTGGGAGCGGCTCTCCAACCTGTAATGGCGAGTTGAGGGCCTCGCTCGGTGCTTCGAACATGACCGAGGTTCGAGACTTCGCCAGTGCAAGGTCGTTGGACGCCAGCCAAGCTCCGTCCATTCGTTGGAAGGCGACAAGATTCGCTCCACCATCGAGTACTGCAAAGACGGCGTTCAAGCCGAGATCGCGCGCCTTCTCTTGCCCAACGTCGATGATCTTGCTCGCGGCTTGCAGGGTGATTGTGGGGTGTGACATGTGATCAATTCCTTTCTGGTGATAACTGGTCTCAGGCCTTTTGCGTCCATTCAGTTTCCTGCCACTGCTTGGCGGCCGCGATGGTCTCCAGCGGTCTCATGGTCCTGTAGTCCGGGTCATCGGAGATGATTGTCTCGACCATTGCATCGACCATCTCTTGCGGGTCCGCCTGATCCGCAAGCGAGGGGCCAAAGTCGGGCATCGGGACGTGTGCGGTGTCGGCATTGTGCCACTGCACGTAGCTCTCGGCGCCAGTGTCGTTGAACCCGGTTCCGAAGACACCTGGATTGACTGTGGCGACCTTGATTCCGAATTGCTCGAGCTCGGCCTTCATCGAACCGGCGACAGCTTCGATTGCGTGCTTGGTGGCACAGTAGGCACCAAGGAATGGCACGACGAGTATCCCGCCCATGGACGATGTCCACACGATTCGACCACTGTTGCGGGCGATCATCTTCGGCACAATTGCCTGGACCAGTTCGAGGTGCCCGAACAGATTGATGTCGAACGATTCCCGTACGCGCTGAATCGGAATGTCGACGACGGCTCCGCCTTCCATGACTCCAGCGTTGAGAACGAGCACATCCACGTCGAATGTTCCTGCATGTGCGACATCGATATCGTCGAGCAGGTTGAGCTTGATGACAGTCAGCTCCACTCCAGCTGCGACAGCATCAGCACGAAGGCTGCGGACCTGGGGCCAAGTCTCAGCTGCTGCGATCACCTCGTTGCCCTGCCGGGCGAGTTCAAGTGCGGCTCCCTGACCGAATCCGCTGCTGGCGCCGGTGATGAGGATCTTCTGGGACATGGCTACTCCTTAGGTAACTATCTGGATACTTACGGACGAAAGCTTGTCACAGGACGACCCTGCCGTCAATAACCAGATGGTTACCTTTAGACTTGGGGGTATGCCACCAGATGCCACTGACACCAAGCGACGTATTCTCAGCGCAGCGCGTGCCGAGTTTGCGCAATTCGGTCTCGCTGGAGCCCGTGTGGATCGGATCGCTGACGAAGGACGGGTCAATAAACGATCGATCTACGTACATTTCGGACCGAAGGGTGACCTATTCGATCTGGTAGTAGCGACAGCGCTGACGGAGATGGCTGAGGAGGTGCCTTTCACTGCCGAAGACCTACCTGCGTATGCAGGAGCACTCTTCGATTACCTCGTTGCTCATCCGGAGATTCTGCGACTCACATCATGGGCGAACTTGGAAAGAGCCGAGGCATCGGCCGATGAGATTGAAGCCTACGCACCTAAGGTCGCCGCCCTCACTGAATTCTTTGGTGACAACGCAGTCGACGTGCTTGCTCTATTGCTTGGTCAAGTCACCGCCTGGCAGTACGCATCTTCTGCGCTTCGAGCCCACTCAAAAGATAATGAGTGGGCTACGAAACGTCTTCAGCAACACCGCGAAATACTCATGGTTTCGGTACGAGCACTAGTTGGCACCACCTCCACCGTCAATCACACCTACTGAGCCGGAGCTGACTCTTTCGCTGACGGAGTAGTCGGCACCGAGACTGGAGCAGACTTTGTTGGCTCTGGCTCGCTGGACTCATCAGACCGCTCGATGGCGATCGTCACCTTGGCTTCGGCGGTCTTTCCGCGGGAGTCAGTGAGCGAATATTTCAACGAATCGCTGGTTGAGTCTCCACCGTCTGGTGTGTAGCGGATTGAGGTGCCTTCGACGGCTGTCTGGCCATTCTTTGGAGCATCGACAATTGCGATAGTGATGTCACCGCGGAAGTCATCGTTGCCAATGACATCAATGAGCACTGATTCGTCTTTCGCTGTGTCAATGGTGGCTTCATCGTCTTCGGCAACCGGCTCAATCGGAGTGAAGACCTCGTAACTGACGCTGACACGAATGCCGTCGGCACTCTCTTCAGTTTCGACATGAACCACGACGACAGCATCCTCGCCATAGTCACGCAGGAGGTTGAACCGGTCGAGAGCTGAAGCCAACAGCTCATCGATGGCATCGCCGTCCGTGACTGTGACCTCGATCTGACCGAACGGGTCCGAGGTCTCAAAGGCGTCCTTATCCTCCGGCGCCTCGGTCACAAGAAGTGTGGTCCCAGCTTCGCCGCGCTTGTCATTGAGCCCGTTGACTACCGAATCTTCGGCCACTGGCGGGTACTGCGGGTCGGGATCTTCACCGTCGTCGTCCCCGCCACCGGTGTTGGCATTGCTATTCGCGTTGGAGTCGGAGCCGTCGCTATTGCTGGATCCGTCCGAGGAGCCAGTCGAGCCACCGTCTGAACTCGAGGCATCGGATGAAGCCTTATCGCCGCTGCTGTCATCGTTGCCGTTCTGGGCAGAATCGGACCCAGCATTCGAATCGGGATCACTGCCACTACCGCCGGAATCGTTGCTGCCGTTAGCCGAGGCTGAAGCTGTGTTGGTGCCATCGTCACCGTCCGACGAACCGCTGCCGGCATCATCGTCATCACCAGGGTTCGGGTTCGGTGGGCCTGGCGGGACGATGGGCGAACTGCCTTCGCGATCATCAGAGCCCTTGTCCCCCTCATTGCCTTTCGTGCCCTTGTCGTCTTCTTCGTCGCCATCAGAGTTGCCAGGGCCGGTCGGGTCAGGAATATAGGGCGCGTTGTCCGAAGGTGCCTGCGGCATCGCAAAAGTGTCACTGCCATCATCTGGCTGGCCACCCGAGGCATTGTCACGGCCTGGGTCACCAAACGGATTTGAAGTGTCTGACGGCTCGTTCGAGGCTGACTTATCCGTCTCGTCATCGTCGCCCCCATCACCCTCATCGGCGGGGATAGTGAAAGACGGGTTCGGCGTCTTCGAATCTGTGGCCTTCGACTGAGAAGTCGGGTCGGACAGCAGAGTATTCACGGAACAAGACACCGCTGTGACCAGCAGCGCAAGCACAATCGCAACAATTGCTCCGATCTTCACTTTCGTCGAATTGCCCTCGGAAGTCGTCTCATCAGCCATATATTCAGTGCTCCGTGTATTGATACGAAAAAGTCCCTACCCCTATCTATGCGCCGATTCTCGGCGCAGTCGATAGGTGCAGGGACTCGTTCGGCCTTCCTCAGCCGTTGTTCTCCATCACGTTGAGGATCTTCTTGCTGGCCAGAGCACGGATGACAGCCAGTTCGTTGTCGACCTCGATGATCTCAACATTGCCCGTAGGTCGTGGAGTATCGGTGTTCGGCGAGAACTGTGTGCTGGCGACGATGAGCGGGATCTCCTCATGCGTCCAGTCGATGATTCCGAAATCATCCTTGAAGCGCGAGAGCAGAATCTCCTCGTCACGCTGCTCCAGATGCTTCTGCCCGTTCTCGGCAAGATAGCCTCCGTAGATAAGTTCGGTGATGACCGGAATAACCGAATCCTCGATCAGAGAGATGCGGGCCTTGAGAGCCTCCGTGTCATCGAGGTCAGAGTAGCCGTCGATGACGAAGTCGAGGACCTCGGAGGCAGATTTGCAGCCGTGGTACTCCGTCTCCTCGGTGTCCTTGTCGAGGGTGATGACGACGAAGGGAAGTGCGGTCAGGTCGGTGTCGTTGTCGATGATTGTCATGGTGTGTCCTTCTGAGTTGAAATTGCGTTCACTAGGTCTATGCCCCATCACCTGATGTTTGTCCGCCACCTTTCGATGGGGCTGGACTCGAGCTGCTGGGCTCCGAGGACTTGGCCCCCGATGGAGACGCTGAGGCACCGGTGGACTGGCCGGATTTCGCCTTTGGTGCGGGCGCCTTCTCGGTACTCGGGCCACCGTCTGATTTCGCCGGCGCCTTCGGAACCGAGGACGGAGAATGAAGCGACTTCGGATTCGAGGCGCGTTTGGTCGTCACGCTACTCGCTTTCTCGGGAGTCTTGTCCACTGGTGCTTTTGCCACGGGTGCCTTTGGCTGTGTGGGTGGGCTCGCTGGCTTTTCCACCGTTTTCGTCGGAGCCTTAGCGACAGCCTTCTTCGGAGCCTCAGCCTTGGGTGCCGGTGCTGCCTTCCTTTTAGCAGGCTGCGTGTTGACGGCCTTCGGTGCAGGTTCAGACTTTGGCTTCTCAGCAGGCTGAGTCTCGGCGACTTTTGGTTTGCTCGACTTCTTCTTCCACCAGCTGTCGCCCGTGGAATCGACCTTCTTCTTGGCTGGCTGAGTATCGACAGATTTAGGAGCGACCGACTTCTGATCGTCATCGGACTTCTCGTCCTTGGGTGCCTCTTCACCACTGGCATCGGGCTTCTGCGACTCATCTTCATCAGTCGACTCAGGGTCCTCGACAGTCCCGTGGGCCATATCGTTCGATACCTTCTCTGAGCCCTTGCCAGGATCATCCTCGGTCGTGGATTCGTCCGAGTCCTCAGAATCCTCTTCGTCGACCGGTGAGATCGCCATATCGTTCGAGACCTTCACCATGGAATCTGGCTTCTTCTCGTCGTCATCGCCAGCTTCATCTGAAGACTTGGAATCATCAGCTTCATCAGATGAGATCTCATCAGATTCGGCCGACTTCTCATCATCGTCTGGTTTCGCATCCGCGAGCTCGGCGCTCTTGGAATTCTCAGCTGGGGCGCTGGCGTGGGCTTTGCCGTCCTCACCAATGGTGATGGTGACCTTTCCTTCAGCCTCGTCATTCTGGCCCGAGCGATTCTTGTCTCGATCCTGGGTGTGACGAACCTTGTAGGTGAACGTCACTTCTTCGCCGGGCTCATATTCCGAGGCGTCGAAGGTGATCTCACCGGAATTGGCATCCCACGTCAGACCTTTGACGTCGTCGCCGGTGACTTCGGTAACTTCACCGTCGAGGACCTTGTCGTTCTTCGTCAGGTCATCAAACGTCAGCTTCACCGACGAACCTGCATCGACACTGTAGTGGTCATCTTCTGCCCCCGGTGGCTTGAGGCGATACTCGGTGATCGTCATGGTCGACTTCTCACCATCGCCGACACCATAGAGAGTCAGATCATCGGCATTCGGGTAATTCTTGAGGAACTCCCGCTTCTGCGCGAAGTCCATTTCCGACCACACTCCAAGTGGTGTGCCGTCAGCATCGGTGACCACGATGTCTTTGGACTCGTGCTTCTCATACAAGTCAGCATCCGGGTCTTCGGTTGAGAACTTGTCCGGGGTGGTGAATGGTGAGTCGCCACGCTTGTCGTTGATGAAGTCAACGAGGTCTGCGACGTCGACGGGGCCATGTCCGTCATCACCACCATCGTCTCCGCCATCACCGTCTCCGGGGTTATCCGATCCATCGCCGTCGTCACCTCCGCCGTCATTGCCTCCGCCATCGCCAGGGCCAGGATCTTCGCCGTCAGAGCCGCCCCCGTCTCCAGGGGTGTCTCCTCCGTTGCCAGGCTCGTCGGTCCCGCCACCGGGGTTGTCGTCGGACCCATCAGAGCCGCCATCACCGGGGTTGTCGGTCCCGTCTCCGGGTGTGTCGTCAGAACTGTCGTCGCCAGGCTCATCGCCTGCATTTGAGTCGGACCCACCGTTGTCGCCGGGTGGCTGCGACACGTCGTCAGGATCTTCGGTTGTGCCGCCGCTGTCTTGATCCTTAGCGCCACGCTTATCGTCTGACTTATCTTCTGACTTATCGTCTTCTTTGTCCTCGGTCTTTGGACCAGTTGGATCCGGGAGCTCTGGTAGACCTGAGTTGGTGTCTGGCAGGGCGTAGTTCTGCTGACCGGGCTCGTCACCATGTTCTGGTCCGTACCTGCCATCATCACCGTCGTTACGGTCGGGCAGCCTCGACGTATCACTGGGATCGTGTGGGGCCGCCCGGTTGTCCTCGCCATCACTCGATGGGCTCTTGGTCGGCTCATCATCGGCGTTGATCGTGTATTTCGGCTTGTAGTCGCCACTGTCGGACTGGGCCTGCTCGTCATTGACCTGCTCGCTGATGGCATATCCACCGGCGAGTACGACGGCGAGGCTGGCAGCAGCGGCCGCGCCAAGGACGGCCTTGCGTTTCCTGTTGTTTTCTTTCACTGGTTTTCTCCGCTCATCTCGTCAGCGTCGCCTTTGCGCACTGACAGTCGTTTTTGCTTGTTCGCGTATTCGAAAGGTGTCATCTTCTCCCCGGTTTCAGGGTCGATCATGGCTTCGGCCTCCATCTTCTTGCGACGCTTGGCGGTCTCGTCCCCGTCGTCGGACGGGCCTGAGGTGGGGACAAACTGCTCCATCGTGGCCCGTGTCGGTCTCTGCCCCTCGAAAGTGGGCACTCCAAACTTCTTGAGGAAGTCTCCAAGCTCTTGTGTCGAGGCGTAGTAGGGCTTGAACACGCACGCTTCGTCACCTTCGTTGGCAGCCGTCCCCACGCCCTTGCCCACCTTGGCGTTGGACCTGATGTGCTCGGGCACTTTCGGCACCGCGGCAGGGTCGGGGAATACCAGCTTTCGGTTGCCTTCGGTGGGGTTCACGCCGAGGAGGATCTTGTTCTGATGATTCGTCCTCAGCGCCGTGCCGATTCCGGTATCAGTCGAGGCAACTTGGGAGGAAAGAACCAGTTTGATGCCCACGAACCTCATCTCGGCAGCAGTCTTCGAGTACTTCAGTTTCAAGATCTCTTTCGCAGTGTTCGCGTCCTGAGCCTCAATCCGCATGGGATGATCCTTTTCGAGGCCCTTGGGCACTGTCTCCAGCGCCCACAGACCGGTGACCTCGTCCATGATGAGGAAGATGGGCCGCATCTTGGCGGCCTCTTGAGCATCGGCTGGGAGCTGGGTCCAGTTCTGCACTCCGTACTCTTTGAGTACCTTCGCCCTCTTGTCGCCTTCGGCGTAGATCTTCGACATCACGGCGGCTGCCTCGTCGATCGATTCGCACCCCCACCCTTCAGGGCGGACGTATTTCTTGCACCACTCGAAATCGACAGCTTTCGCCGGGGTGTCGATGATGGCCAGCTCTGCACCTCGGGCGAGAACTCCGGCGACGATGTCATTGAGGAAGACCGATTTTCCTGAGTTACTCGTTCCGCCAACTTGAGAATTCATCCCTGATTCGAAATCGATGATGAAGGTTTCTCCATGCTTCTCCCCCGGTGCCGGCAGGCGCTCACCCAGTGGAATCTTCGCCCACTCTTTCGACCCAGGTGCGAACGCAGTGACCTTGGCATCAGTGGGATACGGGATCAGCTGGGAGAAAGTCGGCGGGTCCGAGGGGATGATGGAAGCTTCGAGGGAACGAGGGTCAATGCGGGTGAACCAACCGGGCCCGCCGACAATGTCTGTCGCGACTTCTTCAAGCTTCTCGTCGTGCTTGGACGGCGTGTAGGAATCTGGCAGCTCAAGATCGTATCCACCATCAGATCGGGTGGTGATGACAATCGCCCAGGGTTGGACGCCGAGGGCGTTGGCAACAGCGCCTCGGGCGCGCTTGGTGGCCTTGTCGAACTTCTGCATGGTGGCTCGGCCAGGTTTGAGGAATGGTTCGAACTTCGTCAGGTAGTAACCGGGTTTCATCTTCTCGAACCGAGCGGCAATAGCTGGGGCATCTGACATCTTTGTGCCGTTGGCCAGTTCAAGAACGACAGTCTCACCCTCATCGTTCATCGATGTCATCGAGGTGTGACGTACGGCGACAAGGCGCCACCGCTGTTTGTCGATGTGACTGATCGACCAATCGCTGCCGAGTTCTTCCTTGACCTTGCGCTCCATAATGGCGGCGTGTTTAGCCGGGTCGAACTTAGCGGGGAGTTTGAGTTCCTTCGTGTTGGGGTTGCTCACAAGCCTGCCTTCATCGTGGTGTCTCTTTATCTATCTATGCGCAAAGTTGCGTCTCAGTCGGTCCCTCGTCTTCTCCGATGACTTCGGCGAAGTTTTTCGAGAGGTTGTCACGGTGATAGGCCTCCTCCCAGATGTCGATGAGCACGCCGGTGATTTCCTCGACCGTCTCGCCCAGCGGCTGCCCGGAGAGGTCGATGACCTGCTGGCACAGCGTGTTGAACTCTCCCGCCAGAATCTGGGGTTTCGCATGGATGTCCTCGTCCCCGTTGATCGAGTTCCACAACGGCGAATGCCTGGATGCGGGTTCGCACTCCTTGGCAAGGAACGAGTCGAAGAGGTCCTTCGACAGCTTCTTCCACTGCGTCGAGTCGTTGGAGGTGACCATGTTCTTCAGATTTGACTGCATCGCCTTCACAGCCGTCTTGGCTGGGATGAGCAACTGCATGACGGCCGCCTCGGCGACAACGGCGATATGTTTGGCCCCGGCTGACGTGAGCAGACGCTTCACGTCTGTAAAGCTCAGGTCATCCCACAGTGCCAATAGGTCGTCGCCGATGTCACTGGGGATCTCGCGGCCCTGAATGAGGTCATAGAAGGCCAGCAGTGACCGGTGTGCCAGTTTCGGCTCTTCCCTCAGGCGAGCCAGAATGGCCAGTCTTTCCGCGGCGTCAGCGGGTCTAACAAGTGGTGGGAGGTGGAGTTTGCGATGAAGAAACTGGGCGCAGACGTAGATGCGCTCTTCGCGAGACCGGTAGCGCTTGAGGAAGCGTTCGCTCTGGTCGGCGAACTCTTCGAAGACATCGGCTTCGGGTTCGAGGCTCTTCAGCGCTTCGGTCTCCACTTTGGGCGTGGAGGTGAACATCGGCTCCGGCTCCTGATTGTCCGCGAAGTACTCGCCGACGGACTCGACAGGGCAGTAGCGGTCTTGGACGATGCGGTGTTTCTTCTCCAATGCGGGCTTTGCAGAGAGCATCATGCCAAAGACCCAACTGGAGAACTTGCGCCCGTCGGCCTTGTTGAAGTCGTAGAAGACGGCATCGTTGAGCAGCTTGTCGAGGACCAGGTCTCGACCCGAATCGGCGAGGTCCACCATGTCTTGGGTCGACCGGGCACGAAAGTGATAGCTGATCTGTGCACCGACGTCGGAGCTTACGAAGATCTCAGCAACCTGCCGGCGACCGGCGTCTTCGGGCAGGTCGCCCGAAAGTACGGCCTGGCCAATTGCGGCGATTTCCGCATCGGCCTGAGCGCGGCTGAGCTTTCGTCCGAGAGGCTGCGTAGCTGTCTGTGTCGTCATACTCTCTATAGAGTTCGCTGACAGTCGTGGCTACTCAGGTTCGGAAATTCTCATATATTCCGAGGTCAACGGCCTGCAAGACCATGCTGACGGTGATTCGGGCACTCGCACTTCACCTGTGTTGCGGAGGGCCGAATCAGGCCTCAGACGGCCATCTTGGACACGTCTCGCTGATGAAGTCGTTCGTTGCGGCGTGCAATATCGAGTGGATTAGTCGAGATCAACTCGAAGAACTCGGAAGGAATGTTGATCTCCGTCGGCACTGCACGTTCACCCGACAGGTCGGCGTAGAGGGCCACCGCACCGCGAATGACTTCTCCCGCCTCATCTTCACCTCCCTCACGCAGAGCCTTGAGCGAATTGAAGTTCGGGATGAGCTGACCGCCATTGCTGATGTGATCTTCGGCCGTGATGCGCCCGATCCTCTCCTCAGTGGGCTCGAGATTGAACAACTGACAGGCCAGTCGCGCCTCGGTCTCATCCTTGATATGCATGATGAGACCGCGCGAAATGTAACCACTCAGACCCGCATCGACGGCGTCTTTGACTCTCTGGGAGCACAAGATCGGCAGAACCTCCTGACTTCGAGCCAGGCGACCAAGTCGCTCGACCTCCGAGGCTGAGGATTGCAGGAACGTCCACGCCTCATCAAGGTGAAGGACTCCCCCGCGTCCGGTCAGGGCCATAGCCGATCCGTAGACCATCATGCGCACCAACGCCATCGCCGCACGCTGTTGCATACTCTGTGGGTCATGACCTGGCTGAGGTAGGTCGAGGTGGGATTCTCCGACTTTGATCAATGTCGTTCCCTCAGCAACACCCAGCGGCGCCGTTGTGGGGTCCATCCCGATGACCGACCGGATTGCCGGGGAGTGCGTCGCCTGACGAATACGGGAGATAATTTGGATGAAGTCCTCACTGTCTCGATCGGTGTGAGCGAGTTCGCCCAGATTAGCTTCGACGAAACTCAGCGCCTGCCCCGTACATTGGGCGCCATTGTCGACGCCGAACAGCAGGCCCCTGTTGAGAAGAACCTCGTAATCATCGGCATCGCGGCCGAAAGGGTTGATCTGCAAGATCGCTGAAGCGGCAAGATCGGCAGCTGACTGGACGGAACCAGCCTCACCCTTATCGGTGTTCTGCTTCATCATGAACCGGATCGGGTCAAAGACACCGTCGGACTTGGATATGTCATCCAAGCTTGCAATCTGACCACCGGAGGCCAGCACCGCCTGCGAATGGTCTGAACCTGTGTTGTGGGTGACGAGGAAGCCGCCTGTCAGGTACGAGTGGTCGGGAGAATCAACGGAGATGCATTGGACGGGTTCGTAGTCGACTTCGGAGATCGAGACCACTGGCATCGCGCGCTCGGAGTCTGGGACAGACTCGGGAAGAGCCGAGCCGTCGTCGGTGAGCACGTTCAGTGTTCTATCGGCGACGAATGTGATCGCCTCGTCGGTGGTGAAGACGCGGTATCCGAAGGTGCGAATGAAGTCGACGAGATCGTCTTTGGCCACGCTGGCCGTCATATCAATGGTGACTCGACCACTGCCGGCGACTGTGCCCAGCCGCGCGAGGATTGGTGCGAAGAGACTCTGACGTTGGGCAATGCTGGAGCGGTGGTAAGCAGCCGGAATCATGCGTGATTCAGGACTGCGTGCTGCCATTTCTGGCCAAACGGCAGAGACGGTGTCACCGACATCATCACCGGCGATCCAGGAGCCGAGAGTCTTCGGTTCGACGGGCAGGTCAGTCTCGCGGCCAACGAGTGGTTCTGGCATCGGCAGGCAGATGTCACCAGTGGCGAACGGATGCTCCCCATATTCAGTCAGGATCTGCGATGTGGTCATGACTCGACGGTTGCCGCCGTCAACGATGATCCACCGGTGCGCACCGTCGGCGATGGTGGACTGTCCATCGCCCGTGTGGACGCGGTAGACGGTGGTTTCGTCTTCAGTGAAGATCTTCGACTTCGAAGTCACCTGGTGAACATTGCCGGTGGAGTCGATGATCTCGTCGCCGGGCTGGAGTTCTGCAATCGTCTTGCACCCGGAAGGTGTGACAATCGGAGTGTTCACTCCAAGGGCTTTGGGGTCGATGATGATGTTGGGACGCTTCATCAAAGAGAACTGGTGAGCCAACCACAGAAGCAGCAAACTTTTTCCTGAGCCAGTCGCGCCCGGCACGAGCGCCACGGGAAGTCCGTCCTTATTCGACGCCGCGGTGGGCGAAAGATAGGCCATGCGCGAGTCACGTTCGGTCAATCCCACGCTGGCACCTGACTTGTCGCCGACGCGCGAGAGGTCGTTGATTCCCGAGGCGGCGATGGTCGTCATCGGCAGCTCTTGAGCGTAAGGGTTGGCACGCACTGACGAGCCCAGCCAGGTCTCAGCCATGGCCTGCGGTTGGCGATTGATCATCGGATTGAGCTCGACGATGGAATCGTTGCCCATGAGCGAGAAGTCCTTTTTGCCCGAGAACCCGACCACGATCGAGCAATCGACGATTGTCGCCGGCGCCCCGCGTCCGGCATAGGCGCCTTCCATCGATTGGAGCATCCCATGATGCTCTTCCTCATCAGCCTGGCTCATCGCTCCTTGTTCCTGGCGTTCCTTGATGTCCTCCATGTACTTCTTGCGGTTGCGACGCAATTCAGACCGCGTCTGCTTCGCCGGTTCGATCCGGCCCGAAATCGAGACCACCAGGGCACCGGACTGAGTCAGCTGGGATGCCCATGAGGCTTCTGGACTGATTGCGGTGAACTTGTCCGTCGGTTCGATGTCGACTGATGAAACAGCCGCGAAGCTGACGGAAAACTGTCCTTGCATTCTTGGCCACTTCGAGCAGTCATCAAGGCCGGCACGATCGGCAATAGCCATCGAATCGGTGTCGGAGAAGACATGCAGGTGGTCAGAGTGAGGCATGAACGGGGTATCTGAATGGGATCCGTGATTCCACCAGGCATCGAGGATGCGCATCTCGCCTTCGTCTGGGGCGACCAAACCTGCTCGGTGAAGGGCGTTGGAGACGATGGCTGCATCTCGGTCGAAGTCTTCTAGAGGGATACCACCTGTGACAAAGGATTGCCACGCCGAATCCATAGCGCCCTTGATATCGCGGCCTGCACCCAGCGAATCAACGAGCTTCACGGCCATGACGCAGATCTTCTCGCGCACAACCTTGTCACCGAACCACTCGTTGAGCTTTGACCGAATGGGGTGATCTTTCGGTGCTCGATAGAGGACTGGAGTGTTGATCGACAGGAACTTCACGACACGGTATCCGGACTTGTTCAGTGCCCGATTCTTCCCAAACGTCGCAGTGATGTGAGCGAGCTCCTGCGTGGCATTCATGATCGGCACACCCGCGGCGTAGCGCTCTTCATCGGACTTCGCATCCGTCATGGGCATGAGAGGGATTTTGCGCACCAGCCACACGCCGTCATTGATTGTGCGAATGCGCCCGTCCCTGTATCGGGACTTGATTGCAGTCGGCCACAGCGGTGACTGGGCAACTTCCAGGGCATTCATCTTCTTCTTCGCCATGAGTCTCTCCTCGTTGTCGCGTCTAGTTACTGATTGCCGTCAGCGTCGGCATCGGAGGCAGAGTCCTCACCGTCTGGCAGTGGTGCTACGTCATCGCCGGGCTGGTCACCGGACGAATCTTCACCGGTCGTGTCGTCGGATCCGTTGGCGTCATCACCGCGGACAATCTGGTCGTTCATTCCGGTGACAGCGTTGCCATACTTCTTCAATTCCTGCCCCTCTCCGGGACCGCCCCAGGCGACGACTTTCGGTGAACCCGATTGAGCGTCGGTGATGAGCAGGTCATAAGTCAGTACAGGCATCTGAGCGGACTGGTCAGTGGCACTTGCGCCGGTGCTGGCCCATGTCGGTGTGATCTCGACTCGAGCCAGCATCGTGGGTCCAGGGACGTCATCTCCGTCTTCGTTTTCGGTAAAGAACGCCGAATTGGTGACTTCGACCTCAGCGGACTCCACACCCGCTAGCGGCAAGTAGACGTGAGATTCGTTCTGATCTCCGACGATCTGGCGCAGCTCGTCACTGTTTCCGGAGACGAACGCTTTCTGCCAGGACACGATCGCCGTGTTGACCGAGTCGGGGACGTTGCCCGAGTCAGTCATCCCCGGCCACGGAGAGTCGGGTTGAAAATCGGTTTCAGTGATCGGCCGCGGCATGAGGGAGGGGTCGCCGATGATGTGCGGACCTGTTGATTCGTCGATGGCAACCTGCACGTCGACCCGGTACAAGGCGTTGTCTGGACCTTCGACGCTGAAGTGGTGGCGTTCAACGCTGTAGGTCGGCGGCTTGTAGCTGGACTTATTCTTCTCCTCGTCGTTGACTTCGGGGAACGGAACGTCGGTGTAACCGTCCCAGCCTAAGAATTTGCCTTGCGGCAGGGGTGAGGGTTTCTCGGCCAGCCAGCTTTGGACTTCGGAGACGGCGACGGCTTTGCCCTCAGTAGTCAATGTCGGCTCAATAGGGTCCGGCTGTTCGGGGATGAGCGCCAGGCTGCCGAAGGCCGCACAGGCAGCGACGATCGCTGCAACTGGTGAGTATTGCGCCGCTACACGCAGTCGGCGGTACTTCTTGGACTGTTGGACGAGGTCTTCATCGCCTCGGGGCAGGCTTGCGGCTTCCTCGGCCATGTCGAGGAACGGATCGTGCTCGTCCTTTTTCTTGAAAAGTCCCATGTCTTAGAGTCCTTGCATCCGTCGCATGTAGGTGCGTTCGGCGGCTTTGGCGACGCCGGGGTCGTGGTCGGTCATCAGGAAATCGAGAGTGTCGTCGGGGGTAGCGGCGTCAGCAGCCAGGGCGGTGCGCACGAGTCCGAACGGGTGTTGGGTCAGACGCTCAAGGCAGGTGTCACAGTAGGCGGCACCGTCATCGGTTTTGCGAAAACAGGGCTTCCAGCATTTGCGGCATTCACCAGGCAGATGGTGGGCGTGCTGTTCCGGTACGACTTCCAGCGGCCGCCAACTGTGACACCTCGACATGAACTATTAGGCCTTCTTCATGAGGTCTGCGACGGCAGTGAGCGTGAGCATATCGTCGTCGGAGACGTCCTTGGAGATGATCTTTGCGATCTGGATGGCCGCGGGAGCGATGCCGGCAGGCAGAGAACCTTCAGCCTTGCCGAGATCACCCAGCAGCGACCACAGAGCCTTGAGACGGTCTTTGCCCAACGCGGTGGCGTTGGCAGACATCTCAATGGCGTCGGCCTCCATCAGGTCTTCGAGGTCAGACATCGGCTGATTGGTCTTGCGCGAGTCACCCGTCAGAATCGTCACGACCAAACCTTCAACATCAGCCTCGTCTTTGCTCAGCAATGAGGCCGCGACGTGGCGCACATCGTCTTCAGCGCCCTGGACGTCGAGCATCTTGCGCACGGTACGGCGAATGAGGGTCTTATCGCGGCCCTTCGACTGCGCCTGAGTCCGCGCCTTGGACTTGCCAGAATCCGCGTCCTCGTCGCTCTCACCGAGGTCGAGTGCCTCGTCATCTAAGTGCTCGGGCTCGGCCGTCGCCTCTTCGACGTTGTCTTCGGTGTCGGTCATGTCGGTTTCAACGTCTTCGACGATTTCGTCAGCATTGGTGGTCTCGTCTGCCATCCACGCGGTGTCAGTCACTGCGGTCTCCTCTTCGTTGTTGGGCGCCAAATGCGCTGCTACTTGTATCTATGCGCAAAGACCGCCGATGAGTCGCACAGTGGACGAATCGGCGGTCTTTGATCGGCGTTGGCGGCCTACTCGTCGAACTCTCGTGCCTCACCGAGATCTTTGATGTCGACGAGAATGCGGAAGTCGCGGCCAGAGCCGTCAGTGGCAGATTCCATGTATTTGAACACCAACACACGGCGGCCAATGAGCGATCGGGCCTTCGATGCCATGGGGCGTCCGCCGTCATCGAACCTGTCGGTGCGCACCGTCTCTGAGCCTTCGGGGTTCTTCTTCGACGGTTTCGTCTCTAGGGTCACAATTGCTCGGTTCGACGACTTCTCCTTCTTGACCTCGACAACATTGGCCACATATTTCACTGCCTCAGACAGACGACCTACGGCCTTGACCACGGGTGATTGGTCGTCATTGATCAGCGAGTAGATGAGCCGGGCGTTCTCGCCGACCCGACCGACCCAGTTCTCTTCGGTCTCTTCGACGAGTGTGACCTCATCGCCGTCTTCGACTTCTTCGACTTTGCGGGGGCCGGTGGCATTAATTGCTGCAATGACGAGCGGCTGGAGGTCTGCGGTGGCTTCACTCATGGTTTGTTCCTTCGTGTGTTGTGGTTGTCTAACTTGATCGGGATGGGTTTTCAGTCGTCGAACATGGCTGATTCGTCAAAGGCTTCGTCATCGATGTCGTCGAATGGCACATCAGTATCGATCGCCTCGTCTTCGCCGGATTCGGTCTCGTCTTCGGTCTCGGTCTTGGTGGCGTCGTCTGCTTCCTCGTCGGCCTCTTCCGGGGCACCTCCCTCGGTGTCGGTCTCGTCTTCGGCTACAGGCTCGGCGCTCTCGCCGTTGTCGGAGGTGAACAACACCCACCCGCCAGGCTTGATTGCGTCGTCATTGATGGCCTCGGTCGTGGCGATGATGCCGACGCTGGCATTGACCAGCCGGGTCTCCCAGGACTGCCAGTCGCCCGCGCTGGCACCGAACGGAATGGGCATCTCGTGATCAAGAAGGCGCCACATGGTCAGGCGCACCAGGCTGTTCAGACCCGATCCCCATTGCGCACCGTCGTGACCGGCCAGACCTGACTCGATACGAGCGATGAGGTTGACCAGAGTCGATGACAGTGCGCGGATATTCTTCTTGTTCACTGCGTATCCGGCAGCATTGAGGTGCTGAACTGAGTTGGTGACAACACCGGCGATACCACCGGCAGCCCACGAGTTGGGGTTGAGACGTCCCTTAACTTCGGCTTCCCAGGGCTTGTCTTCTGGCCAACGTGTCATTGTGCTCTCTCCTGTCTGGTGAATGTCTTCACTTACAACAGAGTCCGCCTCAGCAGTTGGCTCACTTAGGACCCCTTCGGCTTCGGATTCGTCGGTTTCTACGGGTTCTTCGGCCACGTTCGGATAGACGGCGACTGCATCGGGCTCGACCTGCGGCACGCCGACTGCATCTGCGTCGGTGACCTTTGATGCAGGGCAGATTCGCGCCAGGGGGCAGTAGGCGCACAAGCCAGATGGGGTGGTTACAAACGTGGCTTCATCGGAGCATTCGCCCAATTCTTCCCAGGTATCGACGAAGAGCCGCTCGGTCTTCTTCAACTTCGGCGCGCTCATGGCCACACGCTGAGCTTTGGAGTATTTCGTATAGAGAACGAACGCATTCTCGATCTCTTGATCGAAGAGCTTCGCACCGGCCAAGGCGTAGATGCGCAGCTGGTCGCCGTGCGGGTCTCCAAAGATCGACGATGACTTCTTCTGCTTGCCGGTCTTGTAATCGACGACTCGGAGTTCGTCGTTGATTCGGTCAACACGGTCGATGAAACCCACGACCGGCACGCCAGAGATGTCGACATCGCTGAGTTTGGCTTCGGTGGAGAAGACATTGACGGCTTCGGGATCTTCGATGTCAAAGATCCCTCGGTAGGCCGTGTGGACTTCTCCCTGGACAGTGGCCCTCACCGCAGCCTTCTCTGATTCGCTCGCGTGCGCGAAGTCGAACCCGTTGATATTGACTGTCGACAGATCAACTCCGCCAACGTGCTTGGCTGCAAATTCTGTGGCTTTGAACACTGTTCTCTCCGGGCCAGGGAGGCCGTAGAGATCTTCGAGGACCGAATGGGCGACAGTTCCAATGGATGAAGCTGTCAAAGCAGACTCGTCGCGCGGGACGATCTTCTCGATGGCGAACCGTGCCTGGCACCCATTGCCGGCCAGCGCGTTCATTGTCGACGGTGACATGGCCTTACGTCGGACCTTGTCATCGACGAGCTCCTGGTCGATTTCAAGACGGTCGCCGACGAATGCCATCCGCCCTTTCGGAATTATGGCCGTTTGGTCGTTCTCTTGATTGCTCACACTCTGTATATGCCTCGAAGACCTTGATGTGTCGGCGCATGAAACAGGGGTCAGGCCTCCCCTTATCCGGAGAAAGTCTGACCCCTGTTGGCCGTAAATCACTGGCTACGTCACAGCGTCGAGTTCAGCGTCTCCAAAGGTACTGGCACCGTGGAGAAGCGCCGCCCGTTGATCATGACCTGCACCGACCACCGTTTAGTCCCAGAATCAGCGGTCATTCGCTTGGGTATGCCCTTAACCGGCTCTTCGTAAACGAGAGTGTAGGCCGATGAATTTCAAACAAGGCGAGTCGCTACCCGGATAGACGTCGAGGTCTTCCGATGATGGAAGTTCTCACACTGCCCATCCGA
>NZ_JABUYD010000036.1:0-20004 GCF_014897515.1 Brevibacterium sp. FME17 | reverse complement strand
TACCCGAAGGTGCTAATTACGCGCGGCGCCGCGCGTAATTAGCACCTTCGGGTATCTGCAGTGAGGTTGTTGACGCTGCGGAGCGCTCAGTCCTTGTCGTCGGAGATGAAGTCGAGCATGCCCGCCTGGTTGATCGGCAGCGCCATCAGATGGTCAAGTTCTTCGGGGCTGGGATCGAGGCCTAGCATGCGCAGCGAATACTGAGTGAAGTCTCGTTCGATGACATCGGGTGTCAGGTCGCCGGTGGGTCGGTACCAGAGCGAGAGCGAATTGCAGATCGAGTGGATCGCACGAGTCACGAGCTGAGCACTGTTGACGTGGAATGTTCCTGCGTCGATGCCTGATTGGACGATGTCGCCCATGATGACTCGCGCCTCGTGCTGGAGTTCCTTGACGCGGGCGGCGTTGTCACCGGTCAGTCGCTCAGTGTCGCGCAGCAGCACTGTGGACACCGATACGTTTTCCATGCGGTAGCGGGACAGGTAGCGCACGGCCACGGTTAGCTGCTCGGTTGGGTCGTCACCCACCTCGGCGATGACGGCTCGGCTGTGCTCGCTGTACCAAGTGTAGGCCGTGTGCACGAGCTCGTACAGTGCTTCCTGTTTGGACGGGAAGTAGTAGTAAAGTGCGGACAGGCTCAGCCCGGCCGCCTGCGCAATATCGCGGATGGATGCGCCGTCGAATCCCTTTGCCGCGAAGGTGTCCCGAGCCGAGCGGAGGATATTGTTGCGGCCGTTGGTTGATCTCACGGTGCCTGTGCTTCCTGTCGGTCGGATATCGAACAATCTTTCACTTGCCAACCGAGAATACATGACGTTGCCCTGTCAATGGCCGTTTCCGGCCAGAATTCGGGGATCCCTGGTTTGTCGAAGGACGTGTTTCCACTGATCGCCAGACGTCCGCCTATCCCGGGCCGTCGTCTGGTCCGCCCCGGACGGTCATGTGAAAGTAACGGCGATCACTCCACGAATCGGGAATGATTGACGGTTCAATCATGTTGAGCAGGTGTGAGTCGCACGGCGGGAGACTGCCAGTGCCGATCACCTGAAACCAGCATCACTGACATTGCACCCTATGAACTAGCTGAGGACGAACATGCTCAACATCGCCATCATTCCTGGAACCTCGCGCCCGCAGGCACTCAACCCGCAGATCGTCTCCTGGGCCAAGGACCAGTTGGCCGGCCGCGAGGACGTGCGCGCCGAGGTCGTCGACTTCGGTGACTTCAACCTGCCGCTGCTCGATGAGGTCATTCCGGCCGGCGCGAACATGTACGAGAACGACCACACCAAGGCCTGGGGTGCCAAGCTCGCCGAGTTCGACGCATTCATCTTCGTCACCCCTGAGTACAACCACTCGATCTCCGGATCGCTGAAGAACGCCCTGGACTTCGTGGCCAGCGAGTTCAACCACAAGGTCGCCGGAATCGTGAACTACGGCGCCGACAAGGGTGTGCGTGCCGCCGAGCACCTGCGCCACATCCTCGCCAACTACAAGCTCGCCGTGGTCCGCGACCAGGCCTCTTTCAGCCTCTTCACCGATTTCTCCGACGGCACCTTCACCCCGACCGAGGTCTCCGCGGCCCCGTTCGCATCGATGGTGTCCGACCTTGTGAGCTGGGGCGAAGCCTTGAAATCCGTGCGTGAGGATGCGGCTTCCGAGGATCAGGCTGCCTGACCGTCATCAGCGCACACTGCGGATGAGGCAGCGCCTCCTCAGCAGCTGACACGTCCGAAGCCCGCCGCACCCGATGGTCGGCGGGCTTCGTCGTGCCCACAGCCCTGCGTTAAAGTCGAAGCAACTCAAACTTTCACTTCAGTGATGCGAAGGATACTCATGGATCTCAACAACACAGTCGCACTCGTCACCGGTGGAGCCTCCGGGCTCGGTCGCGCCACCACGGAACGGCTCTTGGCCGCCGGCGCCCAGGTCGTCATGGTCGATCTCAACGCCGAGGTGGGTCAGCAGGTGGCCACAGAACTCGGCGAGCGCGCCCATTTCGTCTCCGCCGATGTCACCAACGAAGAGCAGGTTCAGGCGGCCGTCGACACGGCGACGGGCCTCGGCCAGCTGCGCGTGGTCGTCAACTGCGCGGGCGTCGCGACCCCCGGCAAGCTCGTCTCACGTAAGGGACCGCTGGCCTTGGATGCGTTTTCGAAGGTGCTCAACATCAATGTCGTCGGCACCGTCAACGTGTGCCGCCTGGCCGCGGCCGCAATGCAGGCCCAGGAGAGCGCCGGTGAAGAACGCGGTGTCATCGTCAACACCGCCTCGGTCGCGGCCTTTGACGGTCAGATCGGACAGATCGCCTACTCCGCGTCGAAGGGCGCCATCGCCTCGGTGACCCTGCCGATGGCACGCGAACTCGCATCCTCACAGATCCGCGTGGTGACGATCGCGCCAGGCATCTTCGAGACCCCGATGATGGCCGGTCTGCCCGAAGAGGCCCAGGAGTCCCTGGCGAAGTCGATTCCCCACCCCTCTCGACTGGGCAAGCCAGCCGAGTACGCGCAGCTCGTCGAGTCGATCGTCGCCAATCCGATGCTCAACGGCGAGACCATTCGCCTCGACGGCGCCATCCGCATGGCCCCGAAATGATCTGAGTCCGTCCCTCGAGGCTCAGCGCCGTTCGTTGACGAGCAGGGCCAATTGCACGCGGGTGCTGACGTCGAGTTTGTAGAAGATGCGCGCCAGGTGGGTCTTCACCGTGGCCGTGGAGACGAACAGCGCCCGCGCCACCTGTGCATTCGTCATCCCCTGAGCGACCGCCTCGGCGATCTCCCGTTCTCGTGTGGTCAGGGGCTCCAGGGGATCAGGTCCGATCGGGGTGCTGTTCCAATTCGAAGCACCAGCCACCCCTGTCGCCGAGGTGGTGTCACGTCCCAGCAGGGACTCGACCGCACTTGGTGACAAGGTTCGTGTGCCGTTCGCGGCTGCCCGAACCGCGTGGATGAGATCTTCTGGCGGAGTGTCCTTGAGGATGTAGCCGGCCGCTCCCGAGCGCAGTGCCTGAAGCACGAATTCGTCGGTGCCGAAGGCCGTGAGGATGAGAACCTCCGGATGAAGAGTCTGAGCCATGAGGGCACGGGTGGCCTCGAGTCCGTCCATGACCGGCATGCGGATGTCCATGAGGATGAGGTCTGGACTCAGCTCTCGGGCGAGCTCGATGGCCTCGGCACCGTTGGCCGCCTCGGCGATGATATCGATGTCATCGGCCGCGCCGAGGAGCAGGCGCAGACCTGAGCGCATGAGGGACTCGTCGTCGGCGATGATCGTTCTGATGCTCATGCGCTGATCTCTTCCGTGTTCTGGACGGGGATGCGAGCTCGCAGTTCGAAGTCAGGATAGTGGCTGACCTCGAGGTCACCGCCCATCGCCTCCACTCTCTCCTTGATGCCCAGAATCCCCAGGCCGGAGCCGGCGATGTACTGCTTGCGGTGGGGTTCGCCGTGTGCCGGGGCGCCGAGGAGGCTGTCCGGGTAGTGATTGTGCGCGGTCATCGTGATATATCGAACGGCGTCATCGCCCTCGTCGCCGATGGTGATGGTGAGCATCTCACCGAGCGCGTGTTTGAGGGCATTGGTCATGGTCTCTTGGACGAAGCGGTAGATCGTCATTCGTTCGAGGCTGCCCAGGGCGTGCAGTGATTCGGAGGTGAGCGGTTCGGAGTAGATCAGGGTCACCGACTCCGGGCGGTCGGCGACGAGGCGGTTGAGATCGGGGTCGATCACTGTGCCTTGGTCGTCTCCGCGCAGCATCGTCAGAACCTCTCGCAGCTCGATTCCCGAGCGGCGGGCGCTGCTGGCGATGAGTCGGGCGCTTTCGTGGACGGACTCGGGGTCGAGGTCTCGCCTGACGGAGAGTGCACCGGAGTACATGGCGATCACGCTGAGGTGGTGCGAGAGGGAGTCGTGCATGTCGCGGGCGATGCCGCGCCGCACCTCAGCGACGGCACGGTCCTGGCGCGAGCGTTCGCGCAGAAGCGTCTGCGCGGCGGTGTCGATGAGCCCTTGTTCGCGGGATCCGCGGATGACGCCGATGACGACGATCATTGCGTAGACGGTTCCGTTGACGAGGAACAGTGGAAGTTCGAAGGCTCCGACCGCCGTCGGGGTGAGCGTGTACGTCAGGCCCTGGGAGATGATCGCGGCAGCGAGGCAGGTGAAGTCGAGTGACCAGCTGCGTCGAGACGTGAGGGTGATGAGGATGAGCAGTCCGGCGAATGCACCGAGGACGCCGATCGTACCGGTGACGATGCCGAGGAATCCGACCGACACCGGAACCCAGCCGCCGGGCCGACGCTGCAGGGATTCTACGGAGCCGTCCGAGGCGAGGAATTCTACGCCGCCGCGACCAGTGTTCGTGAGGAAATCGCGCAGCTTTTCGGCCGCAATCACCTTGGGGCGCAGTGATCTGCGGGGGATCGTCCGTCCGTCGAAGGCAAGGACGATGGGCAGGCAGGCCAAAGAGATGAGGCCGAAGAGGATATGGATGAACAGTTCGGCACTGAGCGCTCCGGTGCGGGCACCCGCCTCCTCGAAATCCGGCCATTCGGTACTGACGATGACGATGAGCGCGAACACGCCGATGGCCGTCGAGATGCCCGTCCAGAGGAGGGTATGGGTCAGGGCGCGCCGGTCGGGTCGAAGTCTCACTCTTCGAGGCTACCGCTCACGCTCGCTTGACGCTGTCGCCCGAAAGGATGAGATCAACCGCCCGGATGGCCAACGGCCCTCGCCGACTCCCATCCGCCCCGAGGCTTCAGTCCGCGGGCAAGGTCGCGAGTACCTCGAAACCGCTGTCGATAGTCGGGCCCACGTGCAGTGTTCCGCCGAGGGCCTCGACCCTCTCGCGCATGCCTTTGAGGCCGAATCCACCGCTGAGGTGGCCCGCAGCGGGGTTGTCCCGATCGGGTTCGGGCCGGTCTGATCGGTGCCGGTCCGGCGCCCCATTGACCACGGCCACCCACAGCTGCGAGTCATCGGTGCGAACGGATACCCTCACTGGTGCACCGGGAGCATGGCGCAGAGCATTCGACAGGGCCTCCTGGACGAGGCGGAAGGCGGTCAGCCCGGTGGTCGGGTGCAGGGGGAGCGGAGCTGCGGGGAAGTCGAGTTCCACCTCGGCGCCCGAACCGCGCGTGGCCTCGACGAGGTCGGGAATGTCATCGATCATCGGCTGCGGAGCCAGATCGGCATCACGGCCACCGCGCAGAATCGCCAGCAGACCGCGCATCTCATTGAGCGCCTGTCGAGCGGAGCCGGCGATCGAGTCGAACTCCTCAACGCTTCGGGTATCGAGTTCGGGCAGTCGGTAGCGAGCCGTGGTTGCCTGGACGCTGATGACGGACATGCTGTGAGCGACGACGTCATGGAGCTCCTGTGCGATCCTGTTGCGTTCCTCGAGCTCTTGACGCTTGGCCAGCTCCTCGGCACTGAGCTGTCGCTCAGTGGCCAGCTGAGTGCGACCGCGAATCCACAGATTGCCGATCACCGCGACGATCGAGATCCCTGCAGTGAGCGAGACCGTCGTGATGACGTTCGCCAGCGCCCCCGACAGCCCACCCGCATGGGGCATGGTCAGGCTCAGCACGCCCAGCGCCGTCGACAGCGACCACAGGATGACGAGGTGGTACCAGCTGTGGCGCAGGCCGATGATGAGGTGGAGGAAGAGCAGTGAGAGGATCGACGTCGCCGTCCACGGCCACACCAGCCCGGTCGTATCCGCGGTGAGCACGATTCCAGCCGTTGCAGAGGCCAGCCCGACGATGATCGCGGTGACCGGTCTGCGCACGGCGAGCACCAGGGCGCCGCTCTGGCCGAGGGCGACGAGCATCGCAATGACGGTCGACGATTCATACAGCGCTGCAGTCACTGGCCATCCGACGGCCACGAGCACCACGCCGACGAAGATGCTGAGCAGCCAGAACCAGCCCTCGCCGGCGGCCCGTGTCAGGAACGAGTTGGCTGCCGGCAACCCCAGAGCTCTCGATCCCGAGGAAGTCGCCGTGGCGGTCCCGTCGGGAGCGTGGCTCGTGGAGTCACCGGTTCGTGCTTTTCCCACCGAGGTCACCTCATCGTGGCCGGGCGCCAGCCCTGCCGTGATCGCTGCGATCTCCAACCGGGCCATGGCATGCAGGACGAAGGGGAAGGTGACGAGGAGGATGAGTCCCGCGATGAACTGGAAGGTCGCCTCAGCGCCGAATCCCAGAGCCACCACGGAGGTGTCGTTCCACCATGCTGCGATGAAGCTGATGAGATCGGTGTTGTCGTTGGGAAGGAAGCGTCCCCAGATGAAGTAGGTCATCCCGCCCAGGGCACCGAAGAACCAGGGGATCACCACGGAGAAGGTGAAGAGCCGGATGGGCAGGGCGAAGACGGCTTCGAACAGCAGGTCGAGCCAGCGCCGTCCTTCGGCCATGACACCGAACCACCCGCTGATTCCGTGTCCACGGGGACGACGGACCACCTCGGCGATGGGGGCTCCCCACTGCCGGGCGCGGGCCCGGGAGAGGTTCGCGAACCCGGTCGCGACGTAGAGAGTCACAGGCAGGAGCAGGGCGCCTATCCAGATGACGATGGTGGAGATTGAGACCGAGAACATCGTGATGAGTACGACGAACCCGATGAGGGAGACGAAGAATCCGGGGAGGACGAGGATGGCGTCCCGGCCCAGGTTGTGCCACATCCGCGACCACCATGACCGGGTCTGCGGCGGCGTATCTGGGGGACGGGGCACGTTCTCAGAATACGTGCTCGGCCACGAAGGCGCATCAGTGTATGAGGATTCGAGGGTTTGGTTCATGATCGGATTCCTTGGCTGTTGTGAGCCGGTGTTCGCGACTCTGGTGAGAGGTGTGCGGGACCGTCTGCTGAGATGCGCCCTGTGGGGACCGATTTCGATTCGAGGACGCGGGGATGGAACTGCGAGAGCATCCAGACTCCGGCGATCCCACCACCGGCGGCGAGCAGCAGCAGGCCGATGGCCATGGGGGTGAGGCCCGCGTACTCGCCGAAGAAGGCTGCGCCGATGACCACCGCCACGATCGGGTCGATGACGGTCAGCCCCGCGAGCACCGTCTCTGGAGGACCAGAGGCGTAGGCGGTCTGGACCAGCCAGAATCCCACCGCCGAGGCGAGGGCCACGGCTGCCAGCAACATCCACCACTGCGAGTCCGATGTTCCGAAATCGGGCAGGCCCTCGGTCACGACGGTCCTGGCGAGGACGTGGGTCGCAGCGGCGACGGTGCCGAAGATGATGCCGGTCATGATGACTCGTGGAATGTGCCCGGCACGACTGAGCGCGAAGAGTGCGCCGAAGAGGCTGAGAGCGACGAGGAGCGCCAGCAGCCAGGTCAGCGATTCCTCGGTGGCGACGAGTTCGTGGGAGAACTGCGCCGAGGTGGTCACGAAGGCGAAAATCGAGAACATCGTCACCCCGATGCTGATGAGCAGTGGGGCGCCGAGCTGCAGGCCGAAGTACCGGCGGCTGATGAGCGCGGCGAAGACGAGGGAGATCGCGCCGATGGGTTGGACGATGGCAACAGGGCCGAGTCCCAGAGCGATGACGTTGAGGACGGTCACCATGCCCATCAGCCCCAGGCCGGTGACCCAGGTTGCCCGACGTTTGGGCCCGGGTGTCATGGTGGCGACGGCGTACTGCTGGAAGTGCGTGCCGAGTGCCAAGCAGAAGGCTGCGAGCGTGGCGAGTATTATCGCGGTGATGATCATGGTGTGCACGCTAAGGACCCGGTGTCATGGGGCGCATCATACGAAGGAGTGATTGTGCTGACGGAGGAGTGCTACTTGAGGATGAAATCGGCGCAGGCAGGGAGCCGTTGGCTTGATTTCACTGGTTTTTGAGGGGCTCTGGCAGTGCGGGTCGGGTAGCGTAAGAGCATGCCAGAAGCAGGAGCGTCAGGTCCGAGTCCGACACCGCGCCCAACGCCGAGTCCCGCGCCGGGATCGATTGCGCGCGACGGTGTGCCGCCGCCCTCGTCCGAGACGACGCGGGTCGCCATCGTTGATGACCAGGCCATGGTTCGCCAGGGGTTCGGAGCCCTTCTCGATGCGCAGCCGGACATGAGTGTCGTCGGCAGTGCTGAGGACGGTTCGCAGGTCGTCGACCTCGTGCGCAGAACCTCGCCCGACGTCATCCTCATGGACATCCGTATGCCGAAGCTCAACGGTCTCGATGCCACCCGCGCGGTGTTCTCGATGCCGGGGGACCACCCGAAGGTCATCATGCTCACCACCTTCGATGCCGATGAGTACGTGTTCTCGGCACTGCGCGCGGGAGCGAGCGGGTTTCTGCTCAAGGACGCCACAGCAGAAGACATGATCACCGCTGTGCGCGTGGTCGCCGACGGCCAGTCGCTCTTGGCGCCGTCCGTGACCCGCCGCCTCATCTCCGAGTACGTGAGCGGGCCCAGAGTCACCAAGGACACAGCCGTGCTCGGGCAGCTGACCGACCGTGAGATCGACGTCATGACGCTGGTGGCCAAGGGGCATGCCAACGCCGAGGTGGCTGCGCACCTGTTCCTGGCCGAGCAGACCGTGAAGACCCACGTGTCCCGGATCCTGTCGAAGCTGGGACTGCGCGATCGCACTCAGATCGTCGTCGCCGCCTACGAATCGGGTCTGGTCATCGCCGGCAGCTGAGCGCAGCAGCGTCGGACCTCGGACGGCAGGGCCGCCGCGAGGAGAGCGGGTGCCTAGTTCCGGGTGAAGGGGGCGCCGAGCTCTTTGACGATCGTCTCCGCTGAGCATGTCTGGGCGCTGCGATAGCCGGTGCCGGCCCACAGGTGCAGGCCGTGCGGGTCATCATCCTTCTTCGCCTGGGCGCGGAATGACTTCGTCAGGTGATGAAGAGCCGGGTAAGCATCGACCGCGATCGGATCGAACTTCCGTACAAAGTCATTGACCAGCGCACGAGCTGGTCGGCCGGTGAATGCCCTGGTCAGCTGTGTCTCGTCGAAGTCCGCGGACTGCAGGGCCGCCCGATGAGTCGGCGCAGTGCCTGCCTCATCGCTCAGCAGCAGAAGAGTGCCCACGACCACGGCGCTCGCCCCAGCCTGCAGCAGCTCGTCGACAGACTCCTGGCTGTCGACTCCACCTCCGGCAGCCAGCGGCAGATTCACCTCGGCGAGGACATCTTTCACGAGATCGACGGTGGCCCGATCCTCGATGGACCGTGTCGGATCGGCGGTGCCCGAGTGCCCGCCGGCGCGGGGGCCCTGAACGATGAGGGCGTCAACGCCGCGGTCGGCAGCGGTGCGCGCCTCGGCGGCGGTCGTCACGGTGGCCACGACCTGAGTGCCGACGGAATGGAGACGATCGACCACCTCGGCGGTGGGGATGTTGAACGTCATCGACACCAGGGGCACGGGGTTGTCGACGAGGTAGTCGACCTTGTCGGTGTAATGATCGTCGTCATCAACGGGCTCGGGATCGATGGCGACGCCGCGATCGGCGGCAATGGGCTCGAGTGCCGAGACGAAGGCGTCGAAGGCACCGCGATCGATGGGCACAGAGTTCGGGGCGAAGAGATTGACGCCGAAGTTCTCGGTCGTCTCCCGCATGCGCTCGACCAGAGGGGCCAACGCTTCGGCGCTGAGATAACCGCCGGCCACGAAGGGGAATCCGCCGGCACGGGCGACCGCGGCTGCGAGCTCGGGCGTCGTCGTTCCGCCCGCCATCGGGGCTCCGATGATGGGCAGGTCGGTGGTCTCGAAGGCGATCGTCGTCATCGTTGCGCACTCCTCAATAGGACGTTCCTCAATAGGACGTTCGGGACGAGTCGGGTCCCTGAGCTGGTGATGCTCTCGTTGCCATTCTTACACTCACCGTGGGCCGAGGCTCTCGGGGCGGGGTCGATGAGGGTACGGAGTCGGAGCGCCCAGACTCACCCGAAAGTAGTGCTCGGGCGGGCTCAGGTCGGAACTCAGAGGTGATGTGTGGGCGGCGTTCGCGCCCATAGCTTCGGATGTATCGAACGACGAGCTCCGCACTCCGTGCAGTCAGCGGAGCTCAATCCGACAAGGAGCCGACATGTCACTGACCCTCAGCAGGCCGCCCGAGGCCGGGGCGAACCACCTGCCCATCCCGTCCAGCGGCACCACTGGTCGACCGCACCGGGACCGGGCGATCGATCTGATCCGCTTCGGCTGCCTCGTCGTCGTGGTGATCCTGCATTCGATGATGAGCGCAGCCGTGCTCGGAGCAGACGGTGACGTTATGCCCACGGTGGCGCTGCTGCATACCGCAGGCTTCACAGCCGCATCGTGGTTCTTCCAGATCATGCCGCTGTTCTTCTTCATCGGCGGATACGCCGCTATCAACGGATGGCGACGCACCCAAGCTACCGGAGGCACCTGGGCCGACTATATTCGTGCCCGTCTGCGCCGCCTCGTCATTCCGGTCGCCACCCTCATCGGCCTCGCCGGCGCAGGACTGTCGATCGCCTCTGAACTGGGAGTTCCCGCAGACCTGCTCGCCGAGGCGAGCACTCGCATCGGGCAGCCTCTGTGGTTCCTCGCCGTCTACGTCGGGCTGACCTCCCTGGTTCCCGTGGCGGTGCACTTTCACGCAAGGGCGCCGAAGCGGACGATCGCTGCGCTCGCCGGTGCTGTGATCGCGGTGGATAGTTTGGTCGCACTCACGGGAGTGACTGGACTGGGGTATCTCAACTTCCTCTTCGTATGGCCCCTGATTCAGCAGTTCGGCTTCTTCTACGCCGATGCCATTCATCGTCCCGTGCGGGCCTGGTCGGCCTGGACCGTGATGGTGCTGTCCCTGGTGAGCCTCGGATTGCTCGTCGAACTCGGGGTCTACAGCCCGAATATGCTCATCAACCTCAACCCACCGACCGGGGCCTTGGTGCTGCTGGGAGTGGCGCAGATGAGCGTCCTGCGGCTGAGCCATGCGCATCTCAACGAGATCGTGTCCGGTGGTTCGGATCGGACTACGGCCGGACACGAGTACCGTGCTCGCATCTGGGAGCGTGTCATCTCCTGGGGCAACTCCTACGGCATCCAGGTCTACCTGTGGCACATGCCGATCGTCATCACCCTCATCGGAGCTCTGGGCTACGCAGCTCAGCTGCTGTCTGGGGTGCAGGTGGGGGATGGACTCTCGGCGGCCGGGATCGTACTCCCTGAGATCGAATCGAATTGGTGGTGGCTGACTAGGCTGCCATGGCTGATCACGGTGATGGGGCTGGCTGCGGTTTTGGCCATGGCCATGTCGAAGGTCCCGTTTCCCAGCGAGGCGAGGTTGGCCAGATTCGGGAGTGCAGCGGCGAGGGTTGTGAGGGAGAGTTTCTCGACTTCCGAGGCTCGAGTCGAGTCCTCAGCTCTCGAAGTGAGCGAGGTTCCTGGTGCCGGTGAGCGCCTGTCGAGTCCAGTTCCTCGGGCACTCACCGCAGTCACTTTGGCAATGGGTGGCATCGCGATTGCGCTTCTCATCGGTATCGCTCCGCTGATCTGGACGCTCGTCTCTATCGCGGCGCTCCTGACTTCGCTAGTGCTGGCCGCCACCATGAAAGCGCAGATGCCAGCGGAGAGTGAATTGCCGACCGTGACGGATCGTGGCAGGGCGACGGCCAGCCTCGGCTGAGGCTGGCCAGCGCCGCCGCGTGTGCCCCTGCACGCGTCCTCAATGGCGAGGGAGACCGCACCTACGTGCGGCACAAACAATTCGCCGACTTCGCTCATCATGGTGACGAAGGCACCTCCGGGGCGCAGCTCCAGCGCGTCGATGCGGAGGGTGAGCGGTGTAGGAATCCACCACTTCGCCAGCTTGTCGGGATCCGTTGTGCCGGGTGCGAGACCGACAGCGGCTCTGCCGATTCTCCGACGCTTGCCGGTCCGTTGCCCGGGCGATGGACTACGAAGCGACGTGCGGGATCGGCAAGCCCAGTGAACATCGCATCGAGCTCATCCGAATACTGAGCCATGGAGTTCAGCATCCCAGGTGTGGTGTGACAGGCGTGATGACCTGAGCAGTTTATGTGCTCGAATGCATTCATGACGAATAGTGACGCCGGAAGACCGTCATATGACGACCAGTGACACCCGAGGTCATGACCGAAGCCGGCGCCCCGATGCTCCGCTCACACTGGTGATACTTCGGCAGCGAAGTCGAAGTGCCATCAGTGAAGGAAGGACCCGCCATGAGCATCACCCACATCGGAATCTCGACCCGTTCGGTGCATTCGGGTGCCAACCCTGAATCGCATACCGGTTCGGTTGTCGCCCCGATCTTCCAGACCTCGACCTTCATGATGGATACTCCGGGCCAGACCCGCGCCGGCTTCGACTACGCGCGAACCGGCACCCCGAATCGCAGCGACCTCGAACAGGTGCTGTGCGAACTCGAGAGCGCGAGTTTCGCAGCGGCAGTGAACTCCGGCACCTCGGCCGAGGTCGCGGTCTTCTCCGCATTGCTGGGTCCCGGCGACGAGATCATCATCCCCCGCGACATCTATGGCGGCACCTACCGGCTGCTGAAGAACGAGTACGAGCGCTGGGGCATCAGCATTCGCACCGTCGACCTCACCGACGCCGAGGCGCTGGCCGCCGCGATCTCGGAGAAGACCGCGATCGTGTGGGTCGAGACCCCAAGCAACCCAGGCCTCGACATCGTCGACATCGCGGAGACAGCCAAGCTGGCTCACGCCGCCAACGCGATCCTCGCCGTCGACTCCACCTTCGCCACCCCGATCCTCCAGCGGCCGATCGAGCTCGGCGCCGACGTCATCATCCACTCGACGACGAAGTTCATCAACGGCCACTCCGATGTCATCGGTGGAGCCGTCCTCGCCGGTGACGGCTCCACCTGTGCCCGTGCCGCCGAGGTGGTTCCTCGTCTCGAATCCCACCTCGCATCCGTGGGGTTGGGCATCGCCCCGTTCGACGCGTGGCTGACCCGGCGCGGCATCAAGACCCTGCCGGTGCGGATGGCCAAGCACTGCGAGAACGCACAGGCTGTGGCCGAATGGTTGGAAGCCCGCCCCGAGATCGCCGAGGTGCACTACCCAGGGCTGCCGTCACATCCCGGTCATGAGGTGGCGAAGAAGCAGATGAGCGGCTTCGGGGGAGTGGTCTCCTTCAGCACCGACACCGAGGCGCGTGCTCTGTCGCTGGTGCAGAGCACTGAACTTATCACCCTGGCCGAATCGCTCGGGGGAGTCGAGTCCCTCATCGACCATCCGGCGACCATGACTCATCTGGCGGTTGCAGACTGCGAACTCAGCGTCTCGCCGACGTTCATCCGGCTGTCCCTGGGTATCGAGGATATCGCCGATATCCTCGCCGACCTCGAGTCAGCGCTCGCCGCGACGGCAGAGATTCCGGATGGTGTGAGATCTGGCGTGGAGGCTTCGGCATCGGCCCACTCACCGTCAGCTCTTGAACACCCTGTTGCAGTGGTATGAGTTGAGGCTTGCAGTTCCGCTCACCGGACCAGTGGTCGCGCGTGGATGTGCAGGCGCGGATCATGGTGGGTCGTGCTGGGGCGGCGTTGGTGCCCGAGAGTGCGCTGCGTGTGTGCGTGCTCACGTGGTGTGGGGGAAAACCCGATGCTGGGTAGGTGGTCAACGTGCTGTCGGCGGCGCGCGGACTCCCGTAGCGTAATTGCTATGAGTGAGAACACCCCCACGAACCCGAATGAATCGGAGCCGCAGGGCGCCGATTCTTTGGAGTCCCAGACGCCAGAAGAAGCGCCGGAAGTGACACGAGAATCCGAGACGTCTTTCGGAGCCGAGGCAATTGTCAACGCGCCCCCGACCGCTGAGATCTCCGACGCGCCTGCGGCGACGGAGGCGGGACAGTTCCGGACAGCTCCCATGGACATGAACCTGCCCTTCAGCGCCGGTGCTGACGGGCAGTCGTCGGCGGGTAACTATCCGACACAGCAGAACACGCGGGCATACCCACAGACCCGCGTGATGAACACCAACCCACCGCAGGCACCCTCCTCGCAAGGGTCCTCGCAGCAATCACCCTCGCAGCACTCTTCTCAGGCGTATCCTCCCCAGCCGCCACATTTCTCAGGACCAGGCAATCTTCCGCATCCCGGCTACCAGCCGCGCACGTACGCCAGCCAGTACGGCCAGCACACTAACCATTACAATCAGCACCCCAACCAACATCCTGCGCCCGCAGCCGTGCCTGGACCCAACGGGCAGATGCCGATGCTCCCAATGCAGCCGATGCAACCACCTCGGCGAAAGAAGCCGAGGTCGGAGTATGTCACCTCCGCGCCCGTGACCGGCGCGATGCCGCTGACCCGCGACGCGGTCACCGAGATCCCGGCCGACGGGCCGATCGAATGGCCGAACAGGCGAGTCGGAATAGTCGGCGTCGCGAACCTCGTGCTCTCTGCCGTGATGGCGGTGGTCTGGGCCTGGATCCCACTCGGTCTGCTATTCACCGGTTTCGGCGGTATCTTCGCGCTCGGTCTCGGCGTACTCGCTCTCGTCGCCTGGGTCCTCGTCCAGCAGGGTGCGAACGTGTTCGAACGCTACCGGGCTGAACTCATCTACGGTGATCGCATCCCGGTTCCGAAGATCGCGCGCAGCACCCGCGAATCAGGTTTCGGCCGCTTCTTCCACAACCGCTGGCTCCACGTGAAGTCCGGCTCGTTCTGGCGCTCGACCGCCCACCACTATGTGAAGATGCTGCTCGGTGCGATCGTCGTATTCGGCACCATCGCAGGCATCTGCGGGGCAATCATCGGCATCTTCAGTGCCATCAATCCTGAGGGCATCACCGACTTCTTCTTCCGTGGGACCACTGGCGGACTGGGACGCATCGGCGTTGCCATCGGCTCCCTCATCGTCCTCGCCAGCTCCGTGGCTATCCTCTGGTTCGCCCCGTACCTCGACAGGGCACTCGACCGCAGCCTCCTCCCACCCGCACGGACTGCTGCTCTGCAGGCCGAGGTCACCGATCTCGACCGGGCCCGCATGGCCGGGATCGAGGCCGCCGGTGCAGAGCGTCTGCGCATCGAACGTGACCTCCACGATGGAGCACAGCCCCGGCTGGTCGCCCTGAGCATGACTTTGGGCATGGCGAAATCGAAGATCGACACCGACCCCGAACGGGCCAAGGAGCTGGTCTCCGAAGCCCACGCCGAGGCGAAGGGTATCGTCAATGAGCTGCGTCAGTTGGCGCGGGGGATCCACCCCGCAGTGCTCACCGACCGCGGTCTCGACGCGGCTGTCTCCGCTCTGGCCGGACGCTCGACGATCCCCGTCGAGGTTGATGTCCGCCTGGCCGGACGCATCGACCGAGAGGCCGAAGCTGTGGCGTACTTCGTCGTCGCCGAATGCCTGACCAACATCACCAAGCATTCGGGTGCGACACATGCCCGTGTCTTCATCGCCCCGATCGAGACCGGAGTCCAGATCGTCGTCACCGACAACGGTCAGGGTGGTGCGCGCATCGACCGTTCAGGCCGTCACACCGGGATCGCCGGATTGGTCGATCGTGTCGAAGCCGCTCGTGGGACACTGAACCTGACCAGCCCCGCAGGTGGGCCAACTACTGTCGTTGTGGAGGTGCCATGCGCATCGTAATTGCCGAAGACTCTGCCATCTTGCGAGCCGGACTCGAGAGGCTTCTGGTCGATGCCGGGCACGAAGTGATCGCCGCCGTCCCCGATGCCAACGAGCTCCTCGCGACAGTTCACAACACTCCGCCGGATCTTGCCATCATCGACGTGCGCATGCCGCCGACATTCACCGACGAGGGCATCCGCGCCGCAGTCCTCATCCGCAAACAGAACCCTGACGTCAAGGTGCTCGTCTTCAGCCAGTATGTGGAGGAGCAGTACGCATCCGAACTCATCGCAGAGAACACCGGCGGCTTCGGATATCTGCTCAAGGACCGCGTCGCCGATGTCGAGGATTTCCTCGCAGCCGTCGACGAGGTCGCCTCCGGCGGCACCGTCCTCGACCCGGAGGTCGTCTCGCAGATCCTCGTGCGCACCCGCAAGAAGGACGGGCTGTCCACGCTGAGCCCGCGCGAGCTCGAAGTCCTCCAGCTCATGGCCGAAGGCAAATCGAATGCGGCGATCGCCCGCACCCTCTACCTCAGCGCGGGAGCGGTTGAAAAGCACATCAGTTCGGTCTTCACCAAGTTCGGTCTCACGGCCGACACCTCGGACAATCGACGGATCCTCGCCGTCCTCACATTCCTCGGAGCCTAGAATGCCTGCCACAGTCCACGTCAGCGAATCCACCCGCACGAGCCTGCGCGTGATCATCACGATCGCCGCTCTCGTCGTCCTCCTCGTGCCCATCGCCTTCAGCGTCGCGCATGGAGCCTCACGACTGAACTACACGAAGCTCGAAGTCACGGAGCCGCTGTCGACCTCCATCACGGATCTGAAGTTCGACCTCGACACCAGTGCTTCGGTGGTCGTCAAGACCAGCGACACGGATCAGCCCTCCGTCAGGCTCAACGCCACCGGGCCCCGTGATGAGATACCGAAGCTTCAGGTGAGAAAGTCCGGCCCCGCCTCGACCATCTCTGTGGACGATCACAAACAGCTCGAGAACTCCCAGATCGAGGTCATCCTCCCCGCCGAGACTTCGAAGAAGATGAAGCTTGACTTCAAGGGCGGCTTCGGCGCCATCAACATTGCGGGTGACTACCAGGAGATCGTCGCAAAGACAGACGGAGGGTCTGTTGAGGTAAGCGGTTCGGCAGAGTCCGTGCAGACTTCGACGGACTACGGGATGACGGAACTGAGCGGAACTTTCGGCACCGTCGAATCCAAGACCGGGGTGGGCACCATCAACGGCACGAACCTCAATGTTCGTGAACACGTCGACGCCGTGACCTCGACGGGGACGATCGACCTCGACTTCTCCAATGACACGGTTCCGATGTCTGGCATCGTGGCCAAGGCCGATGAGGGCACGATCGACCTCCGGCTGCCGCGTCTGGACCTGGCACAGGAGAAGATGGACGCCAAGGACCTCTTCTATCGCATCAACGCGAACTCGAATCAGGGCGGCGTCGATCTGGCCAAGGATCTCAAGAAGTACGATGCCTCGAAGAATTCCAAAGATGACGAGGACAAGACGATCATCCCGGTCGCGGTGAGTGCCGACACCGGCACGATCACCATCGAGCAGAACTAGCTCAAGCAGAGCCAGGCAGGACACAACCGGGGCCGCTGGAACTAGACTGGCACATAACGGTGCCCGTCGGTGCAACCGCCGGCGGGCACTGACCTTCGGTCTGTGGTCCGCTGGTCCTGCGACTCGAAGGCCGCCGATCCACCGACATCAGGGGATGAGACATGCAGATCACCGTTTATGGAGCCACAGGAACCTTCGGCAGCAGGCTCGTGGCACACCTGCGCGAACGTGATCACTCGGTGATCGCTGCCCACCGCGGCATCGGAGTCGACACCTACGCCGGCGAGGGAGTCACCGAGGCGGCCGAAGGCAGCGATGTCCTTGTCGACTGCGTCAATTACATGAGCAACAATCGGCACAAGGCCCTCGACTTCTTCTCCCGCAGCTCACGTTCGATCGCCCTGGCCGCTGCGGAGAATCCCGGTGCCGCGATGGTGTGTCTGTCCATTGCGTTTCGTCCCGAGGTCGCGAAGTCCAAACTGCTCGGCTACTACCAGGCCAAAGAACTGCAGGAGCGGGTCTATGGCAGGCTGGTCCCCGCCGATCAGCTGCTGATGTTCCGATCGACCCAATGGTTCGAACTTGTCGAGACGATGACGTTCAATGCAGGTCCGCTGGCGTTCGTTCCGAAGATGCGAGTCCAAGCTCTGGCCGCGGACGAAGCCGCACGAATGATGGCCGAGGCCATTGATGCTTCAGAGCGGGGCACCCTCGAAGTCGCCGGACCTGAGATCAGTGACTTTCCGACCATCGCCGGCAAGATCGCTGCGAGGAAGTCGACTGCAGATGCGACGGTGAGCGTCGGTGCACGCTCGCCCCGGCCCACGAAGATCGTTCCTATTCCGATCCCAGGTCCGATGTCTGCAGAAGGACTCATCCCCGATTCGCCGAGGCTGTCGGCCGTCACCATCGATGACTGGTTGCGAGAGAGCTCAGCACCACAGAACGACTGAGAGCTCAGCTTTCGAGGCCGAGGATCCTGGCACCGTTGTGCCACAGCACCGAACGCATCCAATCATCGCCGAGGCCCAGCCCGGCCAGCCCTGAGACCTGATCCGCATAGGGGTAGGGAATGTTCGGGAAGTCCGAGCCGAGGATGATCTTGTCCTGCAGATCAGCCAAGCGTTCACGGTAGCTCGGGTCCACCTCGGCGGGGGAAGAGAAGAACCCGGAGGCATACATCGTCGTATCCAGATGGACTCCGCTGTAGTCCTCGGCGAGCGTGGCGAAGGCGTCGTATTCGGGCATGCCCATGTGGGCGATGACGAACTGCAGGGACGGATAGCGTTCGAGCACATTCGCCACGGCCCGCGGCCCGGTGTAGGTCCCGGGCAACGGCTCGGAGCCGGCGTGGATGACGACGGGCACCTGCGCCTCGGCGAGTGCCGCCCATGCGCGGTCGAGTACGCGGTCATCGGGGGAGAAGCCGCCCACCTGGATGTGGACCTTGAACAGTCGGGCACCGGCCGCCAATGCCTCTGGGACGTAGTCGGCAGATTCCGGCTCGGCGTAGAGCGTTGCGCAGTGGATGACATCATCATGGGCGGCAGCGAAGTCACGGTTCCAGTCGTTGAGCCAAGCGGCCATGCCGGGTTTGTGCGGGTAGGTCAGGGCCGGGATAGCGCGAACACCCAGGTCACGTACGATCCGCAGGCGAGTCTCGGTGTCATAGCGGTAGTGGATGGGCCACGGGTAGCCGTAGCTGGACTCGGCGGCATCGAAGTACGCCCATACCTTGTCGAGGACATTCTGCGGCAGAAAGTGGATGTGGATGTCGGCAAGGCCGGGAATGCCAAGGGCCTCGAGGTAGGCCGGGATGTCGGCATCAGCGCATGGTGGTTCGATCGCGTCGCTGTGATCGACGGCATCATTGCGGTCGTGAGGTGTGAAGTCGTCCATACGCCCCACCCTAGACGGTGGGAGCTGAGCAGAATCAGGGGCATCCAGCGCCCACCCATGCCGCACGTTTAGACTGCCCCCATGAAGTTCACCGATCCCTACGAGATCGACGTCCCACCTGGCACTCGGCACGTGGGCGAAGGCCCATTCTGGAGGCCCGGTGAGACTGTGACCTGGTCATTTCGACGCTTCGACTTCGACCGGGACCATGCCGAGGTGCGCCGACCGATGCGTGTCATCGAGGACTCCGACGCCGGTGCTGTGCTGTGGATGGCAGGGGGCACGGAGACCGTCGACACGAGGATCGTAGGCTGGGAGGATTCCAATCCTCATGATGTGCCCCTGAAGGCTCGTTTCCGTCCCCTCGCCGAGGCGCCTCGACGTATCAGTGCTCCCGGCAGCTGGCGCGGACTCGGAGTGCTCAAAATCGTTCCGCCCCATGTTCCCTTCTCCGTGTGGGTCCTCCTCAAACCGGGAACGGAGGGAGCGGACTCTGGGGCGGCGGGATCGATCTCGGCACACTGGTACGTCAACCTCGAATCAACACATCGCCTCACGGATGACAGCTTGTTCACCAGCGATCACATCCTCGACATCACGTTCCCCGTCGACAGCATGCCGTTGCACAGTCCGGCCGGCCTCAACCCGAACGGGGCGGTGTTCAAAGACGTCGACGAGCTCGCCGCAGCGGCTGACTACGGTGCCTGGCCACGGGAGTGGTCGGACATCATTCGGAGCAATGGTGCGGAGCTGCTTGACCACCTCGGCGAGTTCACCTGGGCATTCGATCCGAAGTGGGAGACGATGGCACGGAAGCTTGTGTCCACGACGAGCTCGGATTCTTCGCGAAATCAGGAACATCAGCGGGTCCGAGGTGGTTGCTACAGCAAGGACTGGATCTAGCGCGTGTCCTGTAAGTGTTCGTGCCAGCGGCGTGGCTGCTATTCATCGGTC
>NZ_JABUYD010000035.1:0-20452 GCF_014897515.1 Brevibacterium sp. FME17 | reverse complement strand
TCGGATGGGCAGTGTGAGAACTTCCATCATCGGAAGACCTCGACGTCTATCCGGGTAGCGACTCGCCTTGTTTGAAATTCATCGGCCTACACTCTCGTTTACGAAGAGCCGCTTTATAGTGACACCCCAACCGGGAGAGACCCCCGACTCGCTCAGTCCGACCCTCCGCGAGTATCACCAGAAACTCTGGAGCAAGCAGCTGCCTTCCGGCCATATGTTCGCCCTCACCGCTTCTGACAGAACGAGTCGAGCCTCGGAAGTATTGTGCTTTCCAGCAATACGATCACGACTCGGCTCAAAGGCCGAGCGTCGAAGGTTGCGCAGCAGATCTCCGCAGAGTCACTGTCACCTGATCTTGGATACACCATAGGAAGCTCGATCATCTTCCCAGGCAACCGAATTGATGTTGCCTCAACGATCAACGGCGCTCGTGGGTTCCATCCACGGATCGCCGATCGTTTTGACCTGACTCTCGAATGCATCCGCCGTCACTATCGCGGAGAGTCCAGTCCCCTGCCACCCACGTTGCTGAAATGTGGTGACTTCTTCGGTCTGTTCGAGAGTTTCCTCAGTATGTCGAGTCCTTCCTACTCCACGACTTGTGGGACAGTCATAGATCACGGATCAGATTCCTCCATCGTTTTGACGACTTCGCAACTCCCGCGGTACCGAAGACGCCGGGAGATCTCATCGACTACTTGCAGGCGAACTATGAGTTCATACACGCCAGAAACCTTCGGATTCAGCATAGGATCTGGGAGCCCGGCGATCACCTCGGCGACGAGCACGCCTCATCCGGACTCCAGTTGATCTTCTATTTCATTGAACCGCGCCGGGGCCCACCAGTGTTGGCGGCCATGGGAAACTGCCCATAGGCGGACAGTGGAAATGCCCACTCCTGGCCAGTAGAACTGCCCAGTGACGGCCACGATTTCTGCCCATCCGACCACATAGTGCCCCCGCTCAAGGGGGACGACCCCGAACCACTTCTCGGGGATGATGACGGTGTCTAATCGATCAGCATCCACCACGAGAGGGTCCGGGGCCGCTTATGAAGTCTGACGGAGAAATCATGGAAATTCTAGAAGCATTCGACTCGACTGGGTCGTATCGGGCCGCGGCCGAGATGGTGGGGTGTTCCCATCACACGGTCAAAGCTCACGTTGACGCCCGTAACCAGGGCCGGCCCGTGGGTACACCAGTCCGCCGCGACCGGACCACGGACGAGTTCATGGACAAGATCACGGAACTAGTGACTCGTTCAGGAGGCAAGATCCGCGCCGATAAAGTCCATCAACGACTGATCAAGCTCGGTTATCAGGGGTCGGAGAGATCGACGCGGCGCGCGGTCGCTGAAGCCAAGCAGATCCAGGAGAGGGCTGGTCGTCGTGTGCATCGGCCGTGGGTGGCCGAGCCAGGATTGTGGCTGCAATACGACTATGGTGATGGGCCCGTCATCGACGGGGCCAAGACAGTGTTGTTCATCGCGTGGTTGGCGTTTTCGAGATTCCGGATCGTGATCGCGCTGCGCGATAAGACCCTGGCGTCGGTGTTCATGGCCCTTGATCGCACGTTCCGACTCATCGGCGCCATCCCGACCTATGTCCTGACCGATAACGAGAAGACGGTCACGACGATGCACATCGCCGGTGTGCCCGTGCGCAACCGCGACACGGTCTCGTTCGCGAAGTACTACGGGACCACGGTCCTGACCTGTCAGCCGGCTGATCCCGCGTCGAAGGGTGGGGTGGAACGCTCAGTCCAGATCGCGAAGGCCGACTTGGTTCCCACGGCCACGAATCTGCTGGCCGAATACGCATCGTTTGCCGAACTCGAGATCGCGTGCCAGGAATTCATGGAAGGAGTCAATGCGAAAGAGCATCGGGTGACGAAACGGCGCCCGATCGACCTGATCGGCCAGGAGCTTGAGGTGATGCACCCTGTCCCGGACCGGGCCCATACGATCGCGTTCGGACTCTCGAGGAAGGTACTGGTCAATACGCCGATGGTGGCCTTCGAGTCCGGGCAGTACTCGGTGCCGCATGCGTTGATGGGTTGCGAGGTCTTCGTGAGGGTCCACGGAGTCGCCGATGGTGAACAGATCATTATTGTTGCCGCGGGCAGTGACGGGATTCGGGAGATAGCCCGACACGGCAGAGCACGGCCAGGATCGCCTGAGATCTGTGACGAGCATTTCCCAACCGATGCGACACGCAAGGTCCCCGGAGTCTACGCAATCCAGGCTAGGAACCGTGATGAGGAAGCCTTCCTGGACATCGGTCACGGGGCGCACGAGTGGTTACGTGAAGCAGCCGCAGCCGGGGTGCCGAGGATGCGAGTGAAAATGGTTGAGGCCGTGGCCCTGTCGCGTTTGCATGGTCGTGAGGATGTTGACGAGGCGTTAGGCACCGCAGCCGCCTATGGTCGCTTCGCCACGGGTGATGTGGCGTCGTTGCTGGCCCATCGAGTCAGCAATCAAGGCATCAGGAGCGCGGGCGAAGATGCCTCGCTTGCTCAAGGTACCGCCGGGTGGCAGGCGATTAGCATTCGACCGGTGACAGGGACTGCTGACGGGAGTGTGGCCTGATGGCGATCACACGTCAGGTGCCGGACTTAGATGCTGAGGTCGAGGCGATGATGCGACGGTTGAAGATGCCGTATGCGCGCACTCTTGCCCCGGAATTGTTGGCCACGGCGAAAGCTCAACGGTGGGAGCCCGTCGAAGTCGTGCGAGCTCTGCTGGTCGAGGAGGCTCGTGGTCGGTCGGCGGCGATGTTGGCGACCAGGCGCAAGCAGGCGGGTTTCCCCACGGGTAAGACGTTTGAGTCCTGGGATGAGGATGTGTCATCGATTCCTGCCCCGACGCAGCAGGGCCTTTCGACTCTGGAGTGGGTATCGCGGAAGGAGAATTTGGCTGTCTGCGGGCCCGCTGGCACGGGTAAATCGTTCTTCCTGGAGGTGTTGGGCCACAAGATCATCGATGAGGGCGGACGTGTGTCCTGGCTGCGGCTGGACGATCTGGGCGGGCTCATCCGTGCCCATCGTCCCGATGATGGTGTTGCCAAGACTGTTCAGCGATTGTTGCGAGCCGATCTCGTTGTTATCGATGATATTGGGCTCTTACCTGTCAGCGATGATGCGGCCGAGGGTCTGTATCGGCTCGTCGATGCCGCCTATGAGAAACGCTCGATCGCGATCACGTCGAATTTGCATCCGTCTGGGTTTGACCAGCTCATGCCCAAGACAGTGGCCACGGCCACTGTGGATCGGCTCCTTCATCATGCGCACTTGATCGAGACCAGTGGGGAATCGATCAGGTTGAGTCAGGCTGTTGCTGGTGCGGGGGTGGTTGCCTTGAGCTGACGTGAACGAGCCTGGTGGTCGCGGCCGGACACAAATAAGTGGATGGGCAGAAAACGTGGCCGCCCGTGGGCAGTTCTGGTGGCCATCAGCGGGCACTTTTCGTGTCCGCCCGTGGGCAATTCCTAATGGCCGTTGACACACCAGCCTGCAAGGTCAAGAACTCCTCGGAGAACCCGTACGGAGGCATGTCACTGCAGGTGACCTAGACTTGCCAAATTGCATCGAGTCGTTTTATATCGACCTCAGCCCAAAACAAGCCCTTCAAGCTGCTCATCCATCGCGTCCAGCCCCTTGATCTCACCCGGAAAGGTCGTCGACATCAGGTACGGGGCCTTGAGGACGTCGGCCCTCTTGACCACAGGCAGATTTGCGCCACCCCAATATCATCAGCCAATCGGGGACCTTCAGGTATCCGTTCACTACCGGTCCCGAAATCTTCGGCAAATACGGCTGGCGGATCGAGCAGATCCGCGATGCCTCCACCTCGGCGGTGAAGATTCACCTGCAAGTCGGCAGTCTCGATGGAGACATATAGTGACGGTCAACCGACCCAGGAGACACGTCCTCTGGGCCAGAGGGCGCGACCTTACTTGGTCCGAGACGAATTCCAACCATTCATGGTGCTCATGACAGTTCTCGCTCCTCGACGGGCTGAGAAGCGCGACGCACGATTGCTGAACGGCGCCACAGCTCATAATCGCCCATGACGCTTCGAGCACGTGTTGAGTGAGTCCTGCTTCCCTGCGGAGACGACGAAGGATTGTGCTAGCTGTACCCCTGCCAGTAAATTATCGCGAATTCACTATATTCAGGAAGGGCATCGAAAATCGGCTTCCGCCTCAAACCACTACCAGCGTCGGCGGGGAGCAATTCGGTCTGCGCTGAGCCTGCTCACCTATGTGGGATTCCACTCCAGCACAGCGTCGAGCAGTTTTTGTGGAGCCTGTGCGCTGTCCAACCGCAGCACAGGCTGTCTGATGGTCCGCAGCCACGACTCATGCGCAGCACGGCTGCGGCCAGTGAACGACGGATCGTCATATTTCATCGCCCAATCCCGGAAGTCAGCCCAGGTCCTATCATCGTCATCAAGTTTCGTGCGACCGCGACGAATTGCTTCACGTTCTTCCAATCGGCGAAGGCGCTCCTTGGGAGACAGCCTCAGGAATACGACAGCGTCGGACTCTTCGACGACTGAGGCGCCCCACGTAGTCATCGCCCCTGACAGCACCCAAGCCTCGCGAGGGACAAACATTGCGTGCATAAGCGCCAGTCTCTCCTCAACCGAACGTGCAGTCATATAGGGAGGGGAGGTTGGTAACCAGAAGTAGTCGTCACTGTCCGCGTGAGGGACGGACCACGCGTTCGCGATGGCCCTCCCGAGTGTCGTGACGCCCGCCCCGCTTGGGCCCAGAATGTGGAGTCGGCATCTCTCCATCGCATTTCTCCTTCACTGTCCGAGGCGTACCTGCTCTTGCACCTGCGACTATTGTGCTCTGATCTCTTCTTGGTGCGCCGGACCTCCTGACAATAGACAGACCTCGCCCATCGGTCTCGGGTGAGGGCCCATCGAGAAGTCACCGGATTCCCGGGCACAGCCTCGTCGGTTCTCAGGCACAACTCTCGCCGTAATAGCCGGGAGCATTGTGAGCATCAATGCGATGAATGCCGAGGTCAGTCCGGCCGGGATGGATATCGGCCCGAAGCGCCCGTGCGTCGGAGTAGTCACCATCTGCCAACCTACGGTAGCCGTGTACTCGCTCTGAGCCGAGGTCACGAATCCGTTCCGTCAGGCGCTCAGTTTCAACGCTGAGTCGATCCGAGTCCACGGTATCGGCGTCATAGACGACATGGAGATCCAACGCCTGGATACCGACATACCACAGCGCTCCATGAGTCAACGGAAACAGCAGGGTCTCCAAGTCGCCGCTGATTCCTCGAGCACCGATCGACCTTGCGTCTTCGCCCGCTGTCACGATCACCAGTGCACGCCGCCGGGTAAGTCCCCCATCACCGTACCTGCGGGGAACTCCGAGTTCCGGATCGAGGTCTCCGAAAGCGAAACCCGCCGTCAATACCCGATCGAGCCATCCCTTGAGAATCGCCGGCGGACCGTACCACCAAAGTGGGAACTGGATGACCAGCAACTCCGCCGCGGCAAGCTTTGCCTGCTCTTCACGAACATCTGACGCAGTCGTTCCATTGGCAAAAGCCTCAGCGTTGAGTTCCACAATGCTCCCTCGACGCGCGTCTCCGCCAAGATCTCGATCTGAGAGCACCGGGTCAAATTGCTGTGTATACAGCTCCGAGGTCAAGACCTGGAACTGCTCGCTAAGGGCCTGAGAGCCTTCCCCGAAGAGGTGGCCATTCAATGTCTCCCGGTGAGGATGGGCATACACCCAGAGTGCTGTCTTCGGGCTCGGCGGATGATTGATCGTCATGATTCTGTCTCCTCTGTTCTCGGCGCTGTTGCCGGGTCATGCCTGCCAGCGACGGATCGTATGGATCAGTGCGGTGGTGTCGAAGCGGCGGAACCAGGCGACGATGCAGACGAGGACCAATGTGATCACAGGAATGGCGACCAAGTCAGGGGTGACCATGGTGCTGAGTATAGTTGCGCCGATCATCAGCGGGATCTGGCAGATCGAGGCGAGGCCGGACAGACGGGGAATGAGCAGCGCGATCGCGCCAGCGAGTTCAAGCCATCCGACGACAACCATGCCGGGGATGCCGAGTCCGATCACCTCGAATGGTGCGACGGCGATGGGGTTGCCGAACGCCTTCGGGAGGGCCATGAAGACAAAGATGAGGGCGAGCAGCACTTGTATCGTCCACAGGGCGATCGCGCCGATGACGGGTCGAGTGTGGGTAGCAGATCGGGTGTGGGTGGAAGGCGAGGTTGTGGTCATGTCGAATCCGTTCGTCTTAGGCTTCTGCGGTTCAGGCTGATTGATGAGTGGAAGATGCTGCTCGATCGATGCCGGTAGAGAATCCGCTTCCGTGCTTGTCAGTTCGACCGTAATCTGTGCCGCTACGTCATACTCAAGGCCCAATCATTGTGACATGAGCCACGTTGGTGGCCTCACCCGTCCTCATAGGCCCGCATTCGGTGCCAAGTGCGGCAATGCTAAAGTCAGTCGCACAGGCACAATCAAACTCTCGCCCGGGACGGGGAAGCAGATGGGCTGGAGCACCCAAGAACTCGCAGACCTGGCGGGCACCACCCTCAGGACTGTCCGGCACTATCATGACGTCGGGCTGCTTCCGTCACCTCCGCGCAACTCGAATGGCTACAAAAACTATGGCGTTTCACACCTGACGCTCCTGCTTAGAATTCGGCGACTCGTCGAGCTCGGTGCCCCCTTGTCAGAAATTCGCCACTTGGATCTCGCCGACATGCAGCACCAGGAATCAGACGAATACACAGATAAGCTGCGCGAGTTGGACGAAGAAGCCGAGGCAGCGATCAGACGCCTGCATGCCATTCGCGGCCAAATCTCACACGAACTCGCTGTGCACCCTCAGCAAGGATCCAGATCACTGGACGGGCTGGGGCCGGCTGACGAGGAATTCATGACAGTGGCCTCGCGAATACTCTCCGATGAGTCCCTCTCGGCGTGGAATACACTGCACGAACAGGTTCCCGGCCATCAGGCACTGGTGGAATTCAGCCAACTGACGGAAGACGCGAATCCCGATGAGCTGACCGACCTGCCGGATAGGCTTGCAGCGGTGGTGCGCCAACTGCACGCCGAGGCACCCGAGCTGGCTTCACCGACATTCGCGTCGGCACGAGGCCAGCGCTTCGGCCAACAAGCGCTCCAAGTCGCCGTCGCGGAACTATATAATCTCACGCAGTTGGAAGTTCTATTGCGAACAAGTGTCATTCTCAGCGATCAGGCCGCAACACCTGAGGACTAGATCCGGTCAGATCGGCCAGGCCAGCAGGTCGAACTACCATCTCGTTACGCCTGCTTCACCCCGAGGAACTCGCACATCGCCGGCAGCTCACGCCGTGATTGAGAGAGCCCCATCCGGTGCGCAGCGGCGAGGCGGCGCAGATCGCGAGTGCCGTTGTCGACAGGCATGCGCTCAGGGGCGAAGACATGGGCCTTACCCTCCTCCTCGAGGGCGAAGATGCGTTCACGTGTCTCGTTGTACCTCGCCCACCGGGTCAGCAGTGCCTCCCCCAGCGCCGGGTACCGGCGAAAGACCTGGCGGTAGACCGAGGGGAAACGCTGCGGCACCTTCCGGTACGAGCGCTCCTGCGTGAGCACGATGACGAACTTCTCGAAACCCTCGCGCTGTGCCTGACTCAGCGCGATTCCACCGTCCTCGCCCATCGCACCGTCGACATAGACATGACCGTCCAGATGGACTGGCGGCATGAGAGCAGGCATCGTCGAGGACGCACGCACCCGGACCATGAGGTCGTCGATGTGCGGCGTGTCCTTTCGCGACCACACAACCTCGTCGCCGGACTCTGCGTCGAATGCGATGATCCGCATGTCGCTGGGGTTCGACTGGAATGACTCCCAATCGAACGGCAACGCCTCCTCGGGCCCGCCGGCCTTCTGGTAGATGTACTCCGCATTGAACATACCCTGCCCGCGGGCGAAGTAGCGCAGACCACCGAACTGTTCGTCCGCGGCGAATTCCACGAACGACCGGCGAGCCCGACGTGCATCGCCGGACAGATAATTCACCGCATTCGATGCCCCTGCGCTGATGCCTGCAACCCAGGCGAAATCCAGTCCTTCGCGAAGAAGCGTGACCACCATCCCGCTCGTCAGGGACGCACGCATGCCGCCGCCTTCGAAGATGAGGGCCGTGGCGCTGATCCGCGTTGTGTCTGCCGTTCTCGTCGCTGGGTGTGGGCTCGTCATGTTCGTCATCTTAACGAAGGACAGTCTTCGACGTGCACGGGGCATGGCACTGAGGCCGCACCTACAGGAGAGGCCACGGGACGATCCCGAGACTGGCTCGCGGTCGGACTCGGTTGGCCGCGGATAGGCTGAGCGTATGAGACCTGATCGAGGCTTCTTCGTGCTCTGGAGCGCGAATGCGTTGTCCAATCTCGCAGATGGTCTCGCCTTTGTCTCGATGCCACTGCTGGCAACATCGATGACCGACGATGCACGTCTGGTCGCCGGTCTGGCCACTCTCTACGCGCTCGTGCGGCTTCTCGTCGCCTTGCCGATCGGTGTCTGGGTTGATCGCTTAGAACGCCGCACCCTCATTGTCGCCGCCAATATTCTGCGCGGCATCACGTTGCTCGGACTGGCTCTGACCATTCAGCTCGGACTCTCTTCACTGGTGCTTCTCTACGCAACAATGGCCATCGTCGCAACGTTCGAGAGTCTGGCTGACAATGCCGCCGTCGCCGTCCTGCCCTCGCTCGTCAAGAAAGACCGCTTGGATTCCGCAAACGGACGAATAACAGCGGCACAGCTAATCGCCGACGAGTTCGCTGGTCCTCCCCTGGGCGGAATTCTGTTCGCGCTGGCGGCATCAATTCCCATCTTCGCCATGGGCGGACTGTGGGCTCTTGCCGGAGTCATCACCCTCGCACTGCCCATCCGTCGGAGAGCGCGTTCGACCGGTGAACTCGCAGCTCGGCGCTCGGTATTCGCTGAGGCACGCGAAGGGATCGTCTGGCTGAGACATCATCGTGTCGTCGGCAGTCTGGCTCTCATCGGAGCACTCGCAAGCATCGGCTACATGCTGCCGTTCTCAATCCTCGTTCTCTTCGCCCATGATCATCTTGGTCTCAACGGCGCCGGCTATGGACTTGTGCTCGCGTTCGCCGCCCTCGGAGGACTCCTCGGATCATTCCTCGCGCCCAGGCTTCGAAAACATCTGGGGTGTCGGTGGACGATCACCGGCGCTCTCGCCTTAGGCGCAATGACTCTCGGCGGTCTTGCGTGCACTACGAGCCCGATCATCGCCGGCGTCCTTCTGGCCCTGTATATTCTGCATGCCGTTGTCTGGAACATCTGTTCCCTCTCGTTACGACAAAGACTCGTCCCAGACAATCTGCTCGGACGGGTCGGCGCGGCGACACGCGTGCTCGGACTTCTGGGCCTGGGTCTAGGATCTGTACTCGGAGGAGTCCTAGGCACAATCGATCTGTCGATCCCGGTCGCCCTCGGCGGCCTGCTCTTCCTTGGCTGCAGCATCACGGCAATGCTCACGCTGCGAGGTCAACTGCTTCCGGAAGACCAAGTTCCAGCCAGGCGAAAGTAGACGACCTGCACCTGTTTTTCAGGAGTCGCAGACTTTCGAGAGGTCGGGAGGCTCACCAAGGCCCTTCTTCAGTTCAGCGTATGAGAAGTTCTCACGGGGGCCAGCAAACTCGATCGCCTTCCGGACAAACGATGGAACGTACAAGCCATCGTCGGCAACGTCAGCTGAAAAGGTGTTTTCCCAGTCGCATGTCAAGAGTCCCGGAGACATCGTGGCCACACTGATTCCGTTCCCTTGGTCGCCTCCGGATTCGTACCCCTTTGGGACGGTGAACTTGAGATTATAGACGTACACACCCCAGCGGCTGATCGACCCCTTCGTCATTGGGATGGCTGCTCGCGCCGTCATTTCAATCACGGCGTCCGACGACCCGTCCTCCGCCTGGTCGACGTCGGTAGAGACTGCAACTCGCGCTTCGGTGCTCAACTCAACGTTGGGAGAAATCACAAGACCGTATGCCGCAGCATTTTCAAGGCCATCGTCCCGATCGCCATCGTATTCTGCCGAAAAACGATCGAATTCGGACGATCCTACAACTTTTTGTAGACCATCAACCAAGCCACGGGTAGAGGTCGCATTGTTCGCTTCATCGCTGAAGACTGATGCCTCCACCCACGATGACATCAGAGGCAGCGCTGCTTGAACTTCTGGAGTCTGGGAGCCGGATGAAGATACGGCAGACCAGTCAAACTCGGATTCCTCCACCCAACCAGCCGAGTCGAGCGCGCTCTCAAATACTTCAAAATCACTCGACGCCGTCGACGACGCGCTGCTCTCTGACTTCTTCTCGTTGTTGCCGCTGGAGCATCCCAAAGACACCAACGCGATCGACAGCAGAACTGCTCCGGTCCGAAGCACACTTCCCAAAGTCATACAGCAATAGTACCGACTGGAAAGACCGGCTAGCGGTAACCAGCATCCACAAGGCCGGCCCTACCCCAGCCCTTCCCACATCATCCGCTGCCGCAGCGCAGGAGCCAGCACCAGAGCGGCGATGACGCTGCCTACCAGCAGCACCCACGCCCCGAAGTAGGTGAAGAGCTTGAGTTCCGGTGCCAGCGGCGGACCGAAGTCGGCGGCCATGAGGATGACTCCGCCGAGGATGAGCGCCGTGGACACGATCACCTGAATGAACTGCTCGACAGTCGACTTGAGCAGGTTCTTGATCATCGAAATGTTCAGCCCACTCGTGCCGACGTCGAGTGTCCCGTCCTGCAGGTGCCCGGCGATGCGGGAGAGCTGCCCGGGCAGTTCCGCCAGCTGCGGTGCCGTCGCTGCCGCATATAGCGCGAGCTCCTGCCGATCGACGCCCAGTCCCCCGACCTCACGCAGCAATGTGCGTCCATTCTGCGTGACAAGTGTGAGGAGATTGAGCTCGGGAACGAGCCTGGTGATCGACCCTTCCAAGGTGCTGATCGCACGAAAGGCCGTGGCCACCGAGGCGGGCATGGGGAAGCCGAAATCGACGACGAAGTCGATGAGCTCCCCGAACAGCGCTGCCGAGGTCGAGCCCGGCAGACCGTCACCATACTTGAGCATGATCTGCCCGATCTCGCGCTGGAGCTCGCGCAGATTCACGTCGCTCGGTGTGCCGAGGAGTTCGAGGATCGCAGCCGTCGCGGCCTGCGAGTTCTGCGAGTCGAAGGCCATGAGCAGCAGGGCGATCGCGCGGCGGTCGCGTTTGTCGATGCGTCCCACGGCACCGAAGTCGACCAATCCCGCACGGCCGGCCGAGGAGATGACGATATTGCCGGGGTGCAGGTCGGCGTGGAAGATGCCTTTGCCGAGTACCTGGCGGACGACCATGAGGAAAAGGTCTTGGGCGATCTCCTCGCGGGCCAATTGCGAAAGCTTCCCGGTCACCTCGGTGGCGTGTGAAAGGGGAACGCCTTCGACGAGGTCCATGACAATGACGAACTCGCCAGAGAGCTCCTTGTAGACACGAGGAATGTGGACGACCGACTCCGTCTTCGAGGCCGAGCGTCCCGTCTCGTCTGCGACTCGCAGAGCCTCGATGTGGGCCAGTTCCCCGCGATAGTCGAGTTCTCCCTGGAGAGAGGAGACGAAGCTGCGGGCAAGCTTGCCGATTCCGACCTTCTTCGCCCAGTCCGTTGTGCGCTCGAGTCGCTCGGCCAGGGTCAGGACGATGTCGCAGTCGGCACGGACCTGTTTGCGGATCCGGGGGCGTTGGACCTTGACGGCGACCGTACGGCCTTCCCAGGTCACGGCTCGGTGGACCTGGGCGACGGAGGCACCTGCGAAGGGAACCTCGTCGAACTCGGCGAACACCTCGGCGACGGGCTTACCCCATTCGGTCTCCAACTGGTCCTTGACCTCTTTGAACGGAACCGGGGGCACACCAGCCTGCAGTGTGGAGAATTCCTCGACGAACTCGTGCGGGATCATGTCACCGCGCGTGGCGATGAACTGGCCGAGCTTGATGAAGGTGACACCGGAGGCAGTCAGCGCATCACGGGTCGTCGACGCGATCTCGCGTAGGGACACTCGCAGGGTCGGGATCCGTGGTTTGAGGTAGCGGGAGAGGCCGAACTGGATGAGGATCTTCTGGATCTGCGCGAGTCGGTTGAACCGGCGGTACCAGGTGGGGATCTTCGGCGCATTGCGGATGAGTGAGCTCAGTGTGCCAGAGGGCATGACGAGTTCGATCGCGAGGAGGACGAACATCTGGATGACGATGAACCACGCGAAGAGGAGCAGGAAGACCATGATGGCCGGGAAGCTCATGTCCAGGGTCGGGTATTGACCGCCCTCGGCGATGCCGAGCATCTTGTAGGCCTGAAGGGTGATGGGCCAGATCGAGAGGCCCATGACGAGGGAGACGATGGTGTTGCGTGCGGCTCCGGTGCCGGTGAACATCATTCGCCGCACGAGAAAGCCGACGATGAGCGCGTTGATAAGGCCCAAACCGATGGAATAGAGGATCGTCACCCGTTAAGCCCTTTCGTTGTTCGATCAGTCTCGCCGAGGTTCGGCACCGTCACCAGCCTAGTTGATGCCCTGCGGGTCGGGAGTGGCTGTGAGTGGGAATTTGCGGTGCATTCCGGAGCCGGGTCAAATGCACATACATCTGCCCAGCACACAAGTTCTGCGATTGATGGGTTTGCGCTCAAGGAGACGTGAATATGTGCGATATCGGGCCGATCAGAAGTGTGGTGGAAGCGCCAAATTAAGTGAGATGGGAGCGCCAAATCAGGTGACAAGCATGACACTATGAAAGTCAGACGGTTCGAGAGAGGGTGTCGCAGCGTGAAGCAGTTCATGCCTGATTTGCGAGAAGCAGTTTGTCAGTTAGAAGCCCAAGGGTTTGCGTTGGCAATAACTGACGTTACTTTCAAAAGCATCTCCTACTTTGTCATTATAAAACAGTATGCCAACGCCAAGCCGAAGAGCGAAAAGTTTGCACTCGCACGGCTAGAGTTCGTTCCGAAGAACGACCTAAGCGGCAGCATGGAGTGGCCCGCAAACACCAGGGGTCTGATCGGTGACGCCAAAGAGATTCGCAAGTTCTTCCAGATTCCCTATGCGGTTGGTGGGGTCGGCAATGCGCTCAATAACCTGTATGAACACATAGGGAACGTTTTGCTCGCTAACCTCCGATTGCAGCCCCAACCAGAGGAACGGTCCATGATTGTCGACAAGCTGAGCACGTCAGATAGCGAAGACCCAAACCGCGTGCACTGTTTCGCAGTTCGCAGGAACTCCATCAACCCACGGACAAAGAAACGGGAGCAACGCTCGCTATTCAACAGTCAGAAAGCTGCGATCTTGAGGCCGGCGTTATATCAACGACTCAAGAGTGACACAGGAATCAGCTTCAACTTCTCTACTGACCCACTCCGCGAGCGCTCGGACACCGCCATCTATGAATCGTTCGTCGGGTCGTAGTCGCTGCCACACCATTCATTTCCTAAGTGAGTTAAACCTCTTGCGATGTTGAGTTGGACCAAAGGAGAGAATATTGCCATCCGGAACCTATTACTGCGGAAAGTGCGGTCATAATCATAGACACAATTCTCAAATCGGACGACAGCATGCCAGTATTCCTACAAGCAGTCGCTCGCTTCCTCCCCCGTCACCATCGGGGCTCCCGCACCGAGTTCGCTCTACACCGACAGGAAGTTATAAATCGACATCGCCTCAAAACAGAGGTGGAGTGTCCAGAGGACCTGCAGCTCAACAACCAGGTGAGCACCGATCGCCTCCACCTCGTCGGCGGAGAGAGCAACAGGACCCACGAAAGCAGGAACTACGAAGAGTCTTGGAGGACGGCAGCGCTGACGTTGTAGTCTCGTTACTATTTGACCCGAGAGCAGGTTACCGACTTGTAGCCGATGAGATTCTTGATCGCATGCCGTGGTATCGAAGACGGAATCGAAGGCACTGGCTTTGCAAGATTCTCGAACGAGCCAGTGAAGCAATTGATCCCTCGACCTACACCGCATGGCTCGGGCACGGAATCGAGGAGATTCTAAAGCAGAGCGGGTTGCCACGCTTTGCTGTCAAGGTAATTTCGAAGTCGGCGGCCTTCGGCGCGGGCAAATTTGTCAGTTCAACAACACAGCTTGAGAACGTGAAGTTAGGACTACTTTTGATAATTCCATTGATATGCCCGAATTTTTCAAAGTGCCCGGCTCAAGCTGCTCCGTGCAAGGCACTTTTAACGCCGGGGGTCGAGGATCTGCTGCGATCCGCAGCATCGGGACAACAAGCTTGACTTGCGCCGAGACATACCCTCTCGCTCTCAGATGTCAAGGTTCCAATAGACCAGATCAAGGAACGGCCTTCAGTAAGCTCCAAGTCATCTGCAGACAAACCAGTCACGGCAGGGCTAAAACCACTTGCAATCTATCAACCAGCGAAGAAGCCAAAATTCCCCCGAATCACTCCGGCCGGTGCTCGCTCAACACCTTCTCGAACAGCTCGTCGCCGAGCTTGTCGTACGACGCATCCTCCGGGTACCACTCGTCGAGCTCAGCGAAGTCGCCCTTATCGTCGTAGCCGAGGTCCGTCACGGCCTTCTGCCATCCCTTCGCCGCATCATTCAACGTCGTCGGTGCGTCGGGAACTTCAGCCTTCTCAGCAGTCTTGTCCGACAGCGTCTTCGCGTACGTCGCCATCTGCTTCTGCACATCATCGTCGAAAGGTTCGACCGATCCGTCGTTGGCCTTCGCCTGTTCGACGGCCATCGCCTTGGCACCGATGACGACCTCCATCATGGTGGAGAACGTCGTCGACATCGAGTCAAAGACAATCTGCTGGTAGGCCACCGGCAGCTCCGAATACTTCTTCCCGGCCGTGATGGCACCGGCAGAACGGGCGATTCCCGCGTCGGAGGCGACTCCGATATTCGGGGCGACCTCGAACGTCCCGGCCTCAACATTCGGGGCCAGCTGCCCGAGATCGCAGTCCACGGTTCCGCGCTGCAGCGCCTCATAGGTCTCCGGGAACGACAGCGACACCGGAGTGGCTCCAAGATCGGTGACCTGCTTACCGGCGGCGGCCGAACCGACACGCAGCTGCTTGCCCTTCCAATCATCGAGAGCCGTCATCGGCTTCGAACACATTGTGGAATACCCACCGGCGGCGAGCATCGGGATGAGCGGAACGAGGTTCTTGTCCTCGAACTCGGCAAGCACTTCGGGCGTCTCCCACGCCGCCTGGACACCGGCAGCATTCGCGGCCAGATCACTGGCGACCGGCGAGGACGGCAGAGTCGACATGGCGGTGCCGAGCGCGTCGAAGGCCGAGTATTCGGCCGGGGTGTAGGACGGCAGTGTGAAGGCGAGATCGACTCGCCCGTCAGCCAGAGCGTCATCGACGTCGGCGTAGCTGGCGATCGCCTGACCCCAGACGATGTCGACGGTGATCTTCCCGCCCGAGCGCTCCTCGATCGCCTTCTTCACATCAAGCCCGTTCGGCGCAAGGATCGACTTCTCCGACATCGCCGAAGGCTGGAACTTCAGAGTCACAGGGTCGAGACCGGCCAGTGCCTCATCGATCTCATCCTGCGATGCGTCGTAGGCGAAGCCCTCCCCTGCAGAGGCATCCGAGTCCGAATCGCTCCCGCCGACAGATCCGGCGCATCCGGCCAAGAGCGCCAGCGACGCGAGCGTCGCGATGGCGGTAAGAGGGCGGACTGCCGCCGACCGAATGCGATTCATGGGACTCCTTTGAACAATGACTGAGAGTTTCCTTAGATCATAGATCTGAATGAGTCCGCCCTGTTATGACTCCCCTCACACCGCCAGGAATCCACGCAACGGCGTGTGCGACGGAACGGCAGGGCCACCTCGGCGAGGGTCAGCTACTGGCCATGCCACCGCTGGTGCGCTCGATGAGATCAGGAAGCCATTCGGTCATGCCTGGTACGGCGACCAGGAGGACGAGGAAGACCACTGCGACGGGAAGGAACCACAGCAGGGAGATGAAGATGTCGCGCAGCGTGATGGTGTGCCCGAGGTTGACGGCCTTGTCCTTGACGAGGCTGTGGATGATGTAGGGAATGATGCCGACCGGCGGGGTGATCATGCCGAATTCGCCAAGCAGGACGACGAAGACACCGAACCACAGCGGGCTGACCCCCATGGTCTCGAGCGTCGGCAGCAGGATCGGGATGGTCAGCAGCATCATCGACATGGTGTCGAAGAACATGCCCATGATGACGTAGAGGACGATGAGCACGAGCAGGAAGCCCACCCGCGAGAGCCCGAGGTCGGTGATGAATCCGGTGAGGATGGGGGCAAGCCCCGTGATCGCGAGCAGGCTGGTGAGCATCGTCGCGCCGATCATGATGAAGAAGATCGCCGAGGTGGCCGACACCGTGGCCATGGCCGAGGCCGCGATCTTTCGCCAGGGATGGTCGCCGCGTTTCTCCCACAGGCACAGCAGAACGGAGCACAGCGCGGCTGCGGCTCCGGCCTCGGTGGGGGTGAAGATGCCGGAGAACATGCCGCCGAAGAGAACGACGAGAATGACCAGGAAGCCCCAGACTCCGCCGAGTGAGGTCAGCCGTTGGCGCCAGGTGGGTGTCGTGCGGTCTGCGGAATCGACGCCGCGGCCGACGAGTTTCGGAGCGATGACACCGATGGAGAAGATGAAGACGGCGAAGCACAGCGCCAGCAGAATCCCGGGCAGGGCGCCGGCCATGAGTGCCGGGCCCACGGGCACGGAGGCGATGCCGGCGTAGATGACCATGAGGATCGACGGTGGGATGAGGTTGCCGGTCATGCCCGAGACCATGATCGTCCCGACGGCCATTCGTCTGTCGTAGCCGGCCTTGAGCATCTCGGGAATGCCGGCTCGGCCGAGCGCGTAGGTCATGCCGATGGTCGATCCGGTGACTGCGGAGAGTCCGGCGCCGGCGAAGGTCGTGCCGATGCCGATGCCGCCGGGCAGCCAGGAGAACCAGTCATCGGCGACACGGTAGATCTTGCCGGAGAGACCGGATTGGGTGAGCAGCATGCCCATAAAGATGAACATCGGCAACACGCTCAACGTCCAGTCCGAGACCGCGCTGAATGGGGCCGTCGAGAGGATATTCATGGTCGCCGGGATGCCGCTGACCGCGTAGACGCCGATGATGGAAGGCACGGACAAGGCGATGGCCACGGGCACGGAGAGGAAGAGGAGGACGAGCATCATGGCGATGCACCAGGCTCCGCCGATGGCCGCGGACGGGCTGGTGAAGAGGCCTGCGAGGCAGACGGCGACGAGGCCGAAGCCGATGGTCAGGGCCAGGGCGCCGGGCCTTTCGCGTCGGGAACCTGTGGGGAAGAGCGTGGTGGTGTTTGGTTTCTGGGTGCTGGTGCTGTTCGCGTCGTCTGGCGGCAGGGGTGCGCCGGTGAGGTCGGTGTTCGCGTTCACTTCTCCTCCCCTGCCGTGGTGCGGCGTCGAAGGATCGCGACGGCGTGAAGAACGTAGAGCACACCGAGGAGCACGAACACGACCGGCACGAGGTAGTACACGGGCCAAGTGATGACAGCGGAGACGTCGGCGGTCGACCCTATGGCCGTGTTCTGCAGCGCTTTACCCAGCCCGAACCAGGCGAAGGCGATCGACACGAGCGCGCCGAGAGCGCAGGCGAAGACCGTGAACACTGCGGCGGTGGCCGGTTTTGCCCGTTCGATGGCCATGGTGACGGTGATGTGTTCCTTCTGCAGTTGTGCGGCCGGGATGCCGAGCAGCGCCACGATGGGCAGGTACCAGTATTCGACGATTTCGTTGGTGCCGTAGATCGGTGTGTGGAAGACAGAGCGGGCCAGGGCGTGGGTGACGATGTGGAGCATCATGACGATGATCGCCGCGGCTGTGGTGACCGTCAGCCATCTATCGAGGACTTTGGTGAACGTGCTCATCAGGAGTCACTATAGCTGTCGGTCGAGGCGCTGGTGGAGCTCGCTCCGTCTGCGGTTTCCACTGCTTCGACGCCGGTTGCGACGTCTGCCCCACCGCCGGTGACGTCGGCAGCTCGCAGCGCGTCAATGAGGTCGATCACCTCGGAGGCGTCTGCCAGTCGGTCGGGGATCATCGCGGTGACGCGGCGGGCGCCGGCCTCTTGCAGGGCGATGGGGTCGATGCCTGGGATTTGGGAGTAGCGACGGGCGCTGCGAGGGAGCAGTGCGACGCCGAGTCCGTTGGAGACAAGCGATTGGATGGCGCCGGGATTGTCGGTGATGTGACGAGTCCGGGGTTCGAAGCCAGCGGTGCGGCAGAGACGTTCGGCGGTGGACCGGCAGCGTACACAGCCCATGATCCACGGCAGGTCGGCGACATCGTTGAGGTGTTGGATCTGCCCGGCTCGGTTCCAGCGTTCGGGGACGAGCAGGTCGAGGTGATCGGCGCCGAGGTCGACGGTCGTGTGTCCGGCCAGCTCGGGTGGGGCTTCGTCTTCGTGATGGAAGAGGAAGGCGATGTCGATGTCACCGTCGTCGAGCATGCTCAGCGCTTCGGGCGGTTCGGCCTCGGACACTTCGTAGGAGTGGTGAAGCGGTGCGTCGGTATTTGTGCCTGCGTTTGCTTCGAGCCTGCCGAGCGCCGCGGCCAGTGGGCCGATGACGAAGCTGGGGAACCCGGCGAGGCGGACATTGCGTCCGCCGAGGCCGAAGGCTTTCGCAAGGTCGCTGCGCAGTCCCGTCACCGAGGCGGCCACCTCGTTGGCGCGGATGCGGGCAAGTTGGCCGGCGGTGGTCAATCGGATCCCGCGTGGGGTGCGGTCGAAGAGGGTGACGCCGAGGTCTTTCTCCAGCGCATTCATGTGTTGGGACAGCGCCGGTTGGGACCAGCCGAGGACGCGGGCGGCAGCGCCGATGCTGCCGGATTCGGCGATGGCGCCGAAGATGAGTAGCCGTTTGGGCTCGCCGAGGTCGAGAGCCTGCTCGAAGACACTAGCCATAAGCCCAGCTTATGCCAATGCAGTGGGAACTGGGTCTACCGAGGCTGGAGGGATCGGGCCAGACTGGAGGTCAAGGACAGTTTTGGGCGTCGAAGAAGTCGACGAAATGAGGAGTGAGAGCATGCGCAGGATCGGTCTGCTGGGTGGCATGAGCTGGCATTCGAGCATCGAGTACTACACAAAGATCAATGATGCGGTGGCGAGTCGGCTCGGCGGTCACCATTCGGCGCGAATCCTCCTCGACTCCACGGACTTCGCCGACATCAGGGAGTTGCAGCTCGCTGAGGATTGGGCCGGAGCTGATGCGGCATTGGCGGCGACGGCGCAGCGCTTGGTCTATGGTGGCGCCGAGGCGGTGGCGATCGCGACGAACCTCATGCATAAGTGTGCGCCGGCGATCGAGTCGACAGTGGACGCGCCGCTCATTCACATCGTCGATGCAATTGCAGCGGCGGCGAAGCGGCAGGGGTATTCGACTTTGGCGGTGCTGGGCACGAAGTGGACGATGCTCGACGGCTTCTACATAGACCGCCTCGAGGCTCAGGGAATCGGGACACTGGTTCCGGACGAGGACACGTGCGTCGAGATCGATCAGATCATCTTCGACGAACTCACGCAGGGTGTCTTCACGGATGCCTCGCGTGAGCGATATGTCGAGATTATGAACGATCTCAAGGCACGCGGAGCGGATGCGGTGGCGCTATCATGCACGGAGATCGGGCTCCTCGTCCCCCCCGGAGACCGCTCCCCTGCCAGCCATCGACTCCGTCGACGCGCATGTGGCCGCGATCGCGGAGTGGGTAATGGCTGACGGACTCAATTAGCTACAACTGCCTACGGAAGCAGTTCCCGGTAACACGGGAACAAGGATCCCGTAGTGCCCGTTCACGACGGTGTCGCACAAACCATCCTCTGTCGAAAGGAGGCATTCGATAGCATTCGAGGAGTGAAGGGGTGTGTAACTACGTGGCATCATGGACACTAACTCACATCGCTTCACGAGCAACGCGCCTCAGAGCCTTTCCACTTCGTTACACAGATGCCATGGAAAGGCACTTCAGTACGACTCTAAGAACCCTAGAATCATCAAGGGCAAAGGTCCCGTCCAACCACCCAAGATGCCCCTACTCTAGCAATTTACTGTGCACAACTACCACGTTGGACTCACCCCACGGGAAGCTGGAGTACACCTCATGCTCAATTTCCCTACGGCGTTTAAAGGCGACGAAATCGGTCAGTCTGCTCGCGGCACAAACGCCTAGCATTGCACGATAGGGGCATTCGGAGAATACAACGGGAACGGACAGATTTCGTGCCTATTTGCGGCTCTTCGTAAACGAGAGTGTAGGCCGATGAATTTCAAACAAGGCGAGTCGCTACCCGGATAGACGTCGAGGTCTTCCGATGATGGAAGTTCTCACACTGCCCATCCGA
>NZ_JABUYD010000034.1:0-32514 GCF_014897515.1 Brevibacterium sp. FME17 | reverse complement strand
GGGTCAGTCAGGCTTTGGGTCACACCGGGATTCCCGACCTTTCCAGTATCAACGTGCAGGCGGACTGGGAGGACTACCTCGGCGAGGCCGCCGGCGAAGTGAAGATCGCGGGACTGCCGAGCGCACTCACCTATCTCATTCCAACCACACTGCAGCGTCTGCGTGAAACCAACCCGAGCATCGTCGTGACCACCACCGATGTGGACCTCGCTGAACACGAATTCGCGGGTCTGACTTCGGAGTTCGACATCGTCGTCGCCCACAGCCTGATTTCCCGACGCCCCTCCAATACAGAAGGGCTCACGGTCGAATCCTTGGCTCGGGAACGCATCGATGTGGCGATGTCCGACTCCCACCCGCTGGCCAGGCGCAGCGAACTGGCTCCAGACGACCTCGTCGATGCCCGGTGGATCGGCGTGCCAGAAGGATACCCGTTCGCCACGATCATGTCGTCGATCGAGCACGTGACCGGACGGGCACTCGAAGTCACTCAACGCATCAGGGACAACCGTCTCATTGAAGCGATCGTCGCCTCCAGCGATCACCTTGCGCTGCTGCCGCGACTCACGACTCCGCAGAACGCAGGTCTCACTCTCGTGCCTCTGACCGGAGTCACGACCACGCGCTGGGTTGTCGCGGTCATGCGCCCCGACACCGCCGAACGCGCAGCCCTCAAACGGGTGCTCGACGCCTTACGGCACATCGCCTGACACTCCGGCGCGAATCGGCTAACGCCGGGCGGCGAACCGTTTCGGCACCAGCTTCTCCAAGGGCAGGAATGCCGCCCAGCAGATGACCGTCGGCAGGAAGTGGATGCCCAGGGCGATGTAGGTCATGAGGTGGAAGAGCATGAAGAAGATGACGGCACCGTAGAGCCATTTGCCCTTGAAGAACAGCACGATCGGCGACAGGAACTCGAAGACTAACGTCGCCCACTGACCGGCGATGAGCAGGCCCGGCATTTCGAGGAACGGCTTCGACCATTCGGCACCGCGGCGCATGAGTGCCCAGATGATGACGGCACCGTTGGCCCAGTGAGTGATGTTGCCCGAGGCGATCCACTTCATAACCACCGAGTAGAAGTAGGTGAGGACGACAGCGATCTGCACGACCCGCAGTGCCCACCCCGCCTTCGCCGAGGTGGTTCCCACGTCCCGGAATCGCGCGACTCCGACCGTCGGCAAAACCACCACAGCGATGACGAGGGCCATGTGATCGTGGGCGACGTAGCCATAACCCTGGGTGTAGAACATCCACAACCCGAAGGTCAGCGCGACGATCCACCCACTCAGGCGCTGCAGAATTCCGGCGGCCGCCAGCAGCGAGAAGACGATGATCGCGGCGAGCAGGATCTGTGCGCCGACGACGCTGACCGGTGGGATGTGGAGGAACCTGGCCAGCCACAGCGGCTGGTAGAGGTCGGGAGTCCACCCGTGTGGGATGACATCGGCGGAGATGGTCAGGACATCGATGATGACGAAGAGGTAGATGAAGACGCGGAAGACCGCGACCCGGGCCAGAGGGAGCTGCGGCGTGAACCAGGCGATGACTGGGTTTCCGGCCTTCGCCTCGGCTGTGGTGGGCTTGTTCACTGCACCTCCCAAGTCGCCAGGATCTTGTGTTCGGGTTCGCCGACGCTGCGGCCGTTCTCCAACTGGGTCACGCTGCGGCAGAGGATCATCTTCTCCGGCTTCGGCTCGTCCGGATGGAGGCGTTCAAAGGAATCTGCCAGGGTCTGCAGGAGCTCGGGGTGGGTGATGACCCGGTCGAGCTGAGACTCGATGTCGCCGCGTTCGATGCCCACAGTCGCCGGGTTGAAACCGAGCCGGCGCGGTTCGTCCTCGCCGGGGAACTGCGCTTCGATGCAGGTCGAGTTCACCGTGCCGTTGAGATCTTTGGCTGTCGCGTACTGAGTCAGTGACCCGAGCGGGAAGAAGTCGTTGGTGTTGAGGAACTGCCCGCAGGTGAGGATGATGAGGGCCACAGCAGTCGCGCCGAGGCGCCACACGATCGACCAGGTCGTCATCGGCTTCGGCTTGGTGGCGGTCAGTGACTCGTCGGCAGACAGGGACTCGTCGGCAGGTTCCGAATGCGGCTTCCTGCTCGTCAGAAGTCGGTGCTTCTTCTCATCCATGCGCTGTGTGGTTCACTCTCTCGACGCCGCGGTTACGCAGACTATCGTAACCGCCACCGGGTAGTCGGAGGACTCAGGAACTGCGAGCGTAGAGATTGAGCTGCTCCCACATCGCCGCATACTTCTGGAAGGATGCGACCGCAGTTTCAGGGTCGTCGTTGCTCAGCGCGGTCACCCACGAATCGACGAGTTCCGGTGCCTCGTTGGGCCAGAGCACATCGCTCATACCGCCCAGGTCGAGTTCGAGCACGGAGTTCATATCGAAGCCGTCGACCCACTGAGCCAGAATCGATGTCTGCTCAACCATGTCGACGACCTTAGACTTGTCGGCCACGGTCTCCGCCGCCCACTCCATCCTCGCCGAGGCGGCCAGAATGTCCGTACGGATGAGGATTCTCAGCCCGGCATCGGTTTCGTTCGTAATGATCTGGTCTTCGCTGAGGGAGAAGAACAGCCACCATGACGGTGGCACGTCCCAGGCCGAGACTCGTGTGAAGACCCGAGTGTCCTTTGCGTCCTGGAGCCACTCGGCTCGACGGCTGGCCGCACGCCTGCGCGCCGACTTCGGAGCGATGATGTCCAGCGTCGCCTTCGAGGTGTGTTCGCTCAGCGCTTCAAGTGCTTCCCACCCGCGAATGTCCTCTTGAGCGGGGCAGTAACGATCGACTCCGTCCGAAGTCTGAGACGCAGGAAGGAAGATCGGGGTATTGCGAAACGATTCGGCCACAGGGCTCGGCGGCAGTGAGATCAAGCGCTGATCGGCATCATCGGAGACCTGCTCCTCGACCCGAGCACGGTTGTCTTCTACCTGCTCGTCTTGCAATGCGGAATGAACCACGGTGGGCTCGAAGATCCGCAGAGTGACAACATAATCGCGACTGTAGGACATGGGTTCACCCTATCCAAGGTCGGGCCGCAAAATGGAACTTCCCACTGCGAACAGGTAGGATTTAAGCGCATAGCAGAGATCTAGTCCGGGGCGCTTCGCCCCAAATGACGACGGAGGGGGTCACGCCAGTGGGTCGCGGCCGCGCAAAGGCAAAACAGATCAAGGTTGCCCGGAAGCTGAAATATTACAGCCCGGACACCGACCTGAATAGACTCCAGCAGGAACTGGGTTCCGAGTCGCAGGCGTCCGGTTCGTCAGATCCGTACGACAACGAGCCGGACTATTCGGATTACGCCGACAAGTACAACGTCGACGATGACGACGAAGAAGACGACTATACACAGCGCGAATCTTGACCGATCAGCACTGATGTGACCGACGCTCAGATACACAGAGCATCGGATTCGCGCAAGTGAGAAGGCGGAGGCTACGGCCTCCGCCTTCTGCGTTGTCTGATGGCAGGTGCGTTGACTCAAGGCAGGTGGTCGCCCTACAGGCAGTGGCATCTCATATCCGTGGCTCCAGCGTGCTGCCGCACCCTCAGATGGCCCTGCCCACCCGCAGGTAAGACCGCCTACTCTCAGCGGAGGATTGCGGCTCCGCCGTCGACGCCTTTGGCGCCCTGGACGTAGTCGAGTTCCGAGGCCAGTGAACCGTCGTCGACGCTGACCTCGCCGAGCATCCATGAGCCGGGGCTGGCGGCGAGCACGCTGTCGACGGAGTCTGCGGAGGTCACGAGGACCATTCCGACGCCGAGGTTCCAGGTCCGCTCCCGGTCATCCTGCGGCACTCCGCCAAGATCGCCGAGAGTCGAGAAGACCGGAGGGATCTCCCAGGAGGCACGCGACATCTTGGCCACGAGGCCCTTGGGCAGCACGCGGGCCACGTTCGCAGACAGTCCCCCGCCGGTGACATGCGAGACCGCATGCACAGCGTCGGGCAGAGCCGAGAACAAGGCGTTGAGTTCACCGGTGTAGACGTGTGTGGGAACGAGGAGCTCCTCGCCCAGGGTGCGGCCGAATTCCGGCACGTTGCGATCCAGGCTCCAGCCCGCCTCGGCGATGATGTGCCTGACCAGGGAGTAGCCGTTGGAATGGATGCCGGACGACGGCAACCCGATGAGCACATCCCCGGCGGTGACCTTCTCAGGTCCCAGCAGTTTGGATGACTCAACGACACCGGTGGCGGCACCGGCGACATCGTAGTCGTCAACTCCGAGCAGGCCCGGGTGCTCAGCGGTCTCTCCGCCGACCAGTGCAACATCGGCGCCAGCACATGCCTCGGCGATGCCGCGGACGATGTCGGCGATGCGTTCGGCCACGACCTTGCCGCAGGCGATGTAGTCGGTCATGAACAGAGGCTTGGCACCGCACACGATGATGTCATCGACGACCATGCCCACCAGGTCGTATCCGATGGTGTCGTGCTTATCGAGAGCCTGCGCGATCGCGACCTTCGTACCCACACCATCGGTCGACGAGGCCAACAACGGGCGCTCGAAGTTCTTGAGTACAGAGACGTCGAAGAGTCCGGCGAAACCGCCCACCTCTCCGACGACATTCGCATTGTGAGTCGCTGCAACCGCGGACTTCATCAGTTCGACGGCGCGGTCACCGGCCTCGACATCGACGCCGGCAGCGGCATAGGTGGTGGACTTTGCTGGATCGGTGCTCAACTCAACATCCTTTTTCTGCGGGGGTGTTGTTGACAGGAATCGGGTACTCGCCCGAGAAGCAGGCGGTGCACAGTTGGCTGCGCTTCTGCTGGGTGGCTTCGACCATCCCATCGAGAGAGATGTATCCCAGGGAATCGGCGCCGAGGTTGTCACGGATCTCGTCCATGTTCAGACCGTTGGCGATGAGTTCGGCCCGGGTTGCGAAGTCGATGCCGTAGAAGCAGGGCCACTTGACCGGTGGTGAGGAGATGCGCACATGGATCTCCTTCGCTCCGGCTTCACGGAGCATCCGGACAAGGGCACGCTGGGTGTTGCCGCGCACGATCGAATCGTCGACGACGACGAGGCGTTTGCCCTCGATGTTCTCACGCAGCGGATTGAGTTTGAGGCGGATGCCGCGCTGTCGCAGCGTGTCCGAGGGCTGGATGAATGTGCGCCCGACATAGGCGTTCTTCATCAGCCCCTGGCCGAAGGGGATGCCTGACTGTTCGGCATAGCCGACGGCCGCTGGTGTCCCTGATTCCGGCGTGGCGATGACGAGATCGGCATCGACGGGGAACTCGTCGGCCAGCTGGCGGCCCATCTGAGTCCTGGCCGAATGCACGGTCTTGCCGTTGAGTACGCTGTCGGGACGGGCCAGATAGACGTACTCGAAAACGCAGCGGGCCTGGTCCTGTTCGGCGAACCGGAAGGAACGCAGTCCGTCTTCGTCGATGGCAATGAGTTCGCCCGGTTCGACATCACGCACGAAGGAGGCGCCGACGATGTCGAGAGCCGAAGTCTCGGAGGCCACGACCCAGCCGTTCTCCATGCGTCCCAACGACAGGGGCCTGACTCCGTGGCGATCACGTGCCGCGTAGAGGGTGTTCTCGTCCATAAAGGCCAAAGAGAACGCGCCTTCGACCTTGGGCAGGAGGTTGAGCGCAGCCTCGGTGAGGTTCTCGCCCTCTTCGGTGGCGAAGAGTTCTGTGACCAGGGAGGTGTCATTGGAGGAGTCGCGGAAGGGGCGAGTCCGGCTGACCTTCTTCGTGGCGTCCTTGACGACCTTGTTCGCGTCGTCGCGACGGCCATCGGCCAGGGCCTCGAGCTCATCGAAGTTCGTCAGGTTGCCGTTGTGCGCCAAGGCGATGGTGCCGAACGGGGTGGGCCCGAGCGTGGGCTGTGCGTTCTCGAACGAGGGGGAACCCGTCGTCGAATAGCGCGTATGTCCGAGTGCGATGTGGCCTTGCAGAAGTTCAAGATCGCGTTCATGGAAGACCTGTGAGACCAGGCCCATGTCGCGGTAGATCAGGATCTGTTTGCCATTGCTGGCAGCGATGCCTGCGGACTCCTGCCCACGGTGCTGCAGAGCGTATAGCCCGAAGTAGGTGAGTTTGGCGATTTCCTCGCCTGGCGCCCAGACTCCGAATACTCCACAAGCATCCTGAGGTCCGCGGTCCAGGGGGTCAATTTCGTGCGTTAGTTGCCCGTCTCCTCTTGCCACGTGAAAGATTGTCTCACATCGACGGACCCCACTTCACAGGGAGTTCAGACTCCGGTACTCGAAGACCCGTCGCGGGGCCCGTCGGACGACCCGCTGCAGGGCTCGTCATCGGCACTGGCATCCGCCTCGGCGACGGGCTCAGATGGTGTGTGTGAGCCCGCATCGGGATCTTCTCCGTTGGCTTCGGCAATACGCCGACGCGCGATCTCCTTCGGATCGTCGACGACGTCGATCTCTGCACCGACGCGGTACTTGCGGGCCTTCCTCCGACCCATCCAGTCGAGGATCACGGCCAGAAGTCCACCGAGGAACAAGCCGCCGACGGCAAGGATGAGAAGCAGAAGCCCTGCCCCCTTGCCCACGGTGTAGCCGGCGGGCATCGCTGTGGGATCGACGAAGAGGGTGAGCACGCCCGCGACGAGAGCGCCGAGAATCGCGCCGAGTCCCATGAATACTGAGTACTTGGGGCTGCGACGAACGGCGACGTCGATCTGATCCTTCATGGTCTCCTCGGGCAAGGGTGTCGGTGGCGGGTCAGTGGCACCCGCATTTCAAGTCGCGGACAGTCTAGTCGAGAACTCTTCCACTGACTCCCAGGCAGTTGTGCGACCCATCCCATAAGGTGGAGACAGACACAGCAGTGGTTTTCACATAGGGGTGGACATGTCTCATACGATCATCGTCGGAGTCGACGGCTCAGCCAACAGTCAATGCGCGCTGCAGTGGGCGATCAAACATGCGCAGCTGACCGCTTCGGAGATTCGACTCGTGGCGGCCTACACCGTCCCCGGCGTGAATATGAGCCAAGCGGACATCGTCTACCCGGCCGATTTCGACATCACGATCAAAAGGTCGGTGCAGCAGCTCGTCGACGACAACGCACGAACCGTCACCGACGCCTCGGTGCCGGTGTCGACAGTGGTCTTCCCCGGGGATGCCTCGGGTGCGCTGGTCGAGAACTCGAAGAACGCCGATCTCGCCGTCATCGGCGCCCGCGGTCGCGGAGGTTTCGCCGGCCGCCTGCTCGGGTCGGTGGCGTTGGCGATGCCCGCGCACGCACTCTGCCCCACTGTGGTCATCCCCAGCACTTGGCCGGAGCGCCCGCTGCCCGAGAGGCCCCTGCCCATCGACCTGCCCGTACGCTCCTCCGACGCACGGACGGCCACCACCGAGTCCAGAGACCGCCGTCCCGATTTCACCGGTGAAGTCGTCGCCGCGATCGATCCGTTCGAGACCGATGGTCCGGTCCTGCGTGAGGCTGCGCAGCAGGCGCGGATCTATGGTCTGCCCCTGCACCTGGTCGGCATCACCGCCGCTCACGTGCTCTCCCCGGAGTGGATGCCCAGCGAAACGCACCTGGAGAAGATGTACGACGAAGCCGTGACCTCGCGGGAAGATGCGGTCGAGTCGCTGCGGGAGGAGTTCCCCGAAATCGAGGTTCGCTGGTCGATCTTCGATGCCCCCGCCACCGAGGTGCTCATCAGTGCCACCTACACCGCCGAACTCATCATCATGGGTTCGCGTGGTCGCGGTGGTTTCGTGTCGACGATCCTCGGTTCGACGTCCCAAGCCGTGCTCTCCCACGCGGTGTGCCCCATCCGAGTGGTGCGTGTACTCCGCCGAAAGGCAGCGAAGAAGCGCTGAGGTTGGCGCACTGCGGCGGCGTGGACGGGGCCGTCAGCCCAGAGCGATGAGGCTGATCCCGGCGACGACGACCACCGCGCCGGTCAGCTTCATGGCGATGTTCTTCTCCCCGAAGAACCACCAGGCCAACAGCGTGCCGACGATGATCGAGGTCTCCCGCACCGGAGCCACCAGGGACACCGGCGCCTGCTGCATGGCGAAGAGGACGAGCAGGTAGGCCAACGGGGACAGGATGGCGACAGTGATCAGGGCTCGCTTGTGCCCGGACAGGATCGATGCGACGTCCGCCCTGCGTCCCGCACCGCCTGGGAGCGCCACGATGCCCAGGGCCATGATGACCGCGACGCAGGCCTCGGACACAGCGAAGTAGAGCAACGGTGAGTCGGTGATGTGGTTGACGGCGAAGTCATCCCACAGTGTGTACGAGGCGATGAAGCATCCGATCAACCCACCCCAGGCCAAGCCGCGTCCGATGCCGTAGCTGTGAGAGCCATGGTGGCCGCCGCCGAGGCTGCTCTTCGAAGCCCCGATGCCTGCGCCTCGCGGTCGCACCGTCACCACCGCGATGCCAGCGAGGACGACGAAGGCGCCGATGGTTTCAGGAGGCGTCGGCCGCTCGCCCAGGAACAGCACGGCGATGATGATCGTGATGATCGGCCCGACCCCGCGCGCCGTGGGATAGACGACGCCCAAGGGCGCATGGTCATAGCCGGACTGCAGAGACACCGAGTAGGCGATGTGGAAGACCGCACTGAGCACCGCGGCGGCCGCAATGCCCAGATTGATCTGATCGGTGCCCGAAACGAGCAGCCAGATCGCAATCGGTGCCAGCAGGATCGCAGACAGTCCGTGATAGGCCAGTACGAAAGCGTAGCCTTTGCCGGAGACGGACTTCGCTGCGATGTTCCACAGGGCATGGGCGACCGAGGCGACCAGCACCAGTCCCAGGACCGCAGGAGTCATCGACGACCACAACTGCGCACGAGGCTCCGCACGGACGATATCGTCCCGACCCGGGGTACTGCACCGACCTCAGGCACTGCCCTGACCTCGGGTGCTGCCATGCTCACAGCTTCACGACGACGGTCTTTGTCTGCGTGTACTCGTCGAAGGCTTCGATGGACTTCTCACGGCCATACCCGGACTTCTTGAACCCGCCGAAGGGCAGCTCCACTCCCCCGCCGGCACCGTAGGTGTTGACGAAGATCTGCCCGGCCTCCACCTCGGCGGCAACCCGATGCGCACGTGAGATGTTCTGCGTCCACAGCGCCGAGACCAGACCGTAGTCGGTGCCGTTGGCCAGGGAGATCGCCTCTTCCTCGTCGCCGAAGGCCATGGCCGCGACGACGGGACCGAAGACCTCCTCCTGCGCGATCCTCGAACCTGGGGAGACATTGTCCACGAGGGTCGGGGTGATGAAGGCGCCCCCGGTGAGGTCGGCGGCGAGGCCTTCGGGGCGGGTGCCGCCGGTGATGATCTGGGCGCTGCCGATATCGGAGAGGAACGATTCGACGCGGGCCTGCTGCTTTGTCGAGATCAGAGGTCCGAGCATGGGATCGTCACTGCCGTAGCCGATGGTCACCTTCTCCATCGCGGCCGCCATCTTCTCCACCACCTCGGCGTGGATGTCCTGGGCGACGATGAGCCGGGAACCGGCCGAGCAGGTCTGGCCGGCGTTCTGGATGATCGAGCGGACCAGGGACGGGATGGCGGCATCGACATCGGCGTCGGAGAAGACGATGTTCGCGGACTTCCCACCCAGTTCGAGCACCGTCGGGATCACCCGATCGGCGGCAGCATGGGCGATCTGCGAACCGGTCTGGGTCGAGCCGACGAAGCCGAGGTGAGCGATGCCGGGGTGGGCTGCCAGCGCCGCACCCGCCTCGGAGCCCAGGCCTGTGACCACGTTGAACGCACCGGCGGGGAAACCCACGGAATGGATGAGTTCGGCCAGGCGGACCGTGGAGCGCGGGGTCTCGTCGGCAGGTTTCGCCACGGCACAGTTGCCTGTGGCCAATGATGTTGCGGCAGCACGGCCGATGAGCTGGAGCGGGTAGTTCCAGGCCACGATGTGCCCGGTCAAGCCGTAGGGTTCGCGGCGAGTGTAGACGTGCATGTCCTCGGACATGGGGATCGAGTGCCCGTAGTAGGACTCGATGGTGTGACCGTAGAACTCGAAGTAGCGGGCGCAGACATCGACGTCGGCATAGGCCTGAGTCAGGGGTTTGCCGGTGTCCTCCGATTCGAGGGCCGCCATCTCATCACGGTTGGCTCGGATCACCTCGGCCGTGGTGACCAGCAGCTTCGAGCGCTGCTCTGTGCTCGAACGCTTCCACTCCCGCTGTGCCCGGGCCGCGGCCTTGACCGCACGGTCGACCTCGTCGGCTCCGCCCCGGGAGACATCGCCGAGGTGCTCGCCGGTGGCCGGGTCGACGTTGGCGTAGGTGGTCAGTGAGGGGACGTGGCGTCCGCCGATGAATGAGGTGGTCTGGGTGATCTGGGCGTTCATCGCCGGCCTTCCAATTCTGCTGCTGTGTACAGAGGGACGAAGTCGGAGATGTCCGCCCGGGTGCCCGATGCGTCGACCGTCCCCTCGGCGAGCGCTGCGGAGAATTCTGTCTTGCCGGTCACGATGTCCAACCACACCTGCGCCGAGGTTTCAACGACGTTGGGCGGTGTGCCGCGGGTGTGCCGGGGACCGGGAATGCACTGGGTGACTCCGAACGGAGGGACACGCACCTCAACACTGTTGCCCTCGGCCCGCGATGCCAGCTCCTCGAGCGTGAACCTCACCGCGGTGGCCAGGGTCGACCTGTCCGCCGGTGCCGCATCGGCGTCCGAATGCGCCACCCACATCTCTAGGGCGTTGCGACCCTCGTCGGGGTCGATCCTTCTGCGAATCGCCATCAGTGACTCTCCCTCTTACCTGATCTTCGCTACATCTTCACCCACGACGACGCGACCGACAACCGCCGTCCGCCCCTCGGAATCGACGCCGCCGGTGACCGGGTCTGTGATCGCCGCAATGACTTCGTCGAGGAGTTCATCGCTGACATCGGCCAGCGCCCCGGCCTTGCGCAGCAGGATCAGGGCCACGAGCCCGGTCGCCCGAGAAGACCCGTCGAGGCATTTCAGCGCCACCGAGTACCCGGATTTCGTGGCCATGACGATGACGCCTTCGGCCCCGCCCTTGGCGAAGATGCCAAGGCGGTCGATGACGGTGGTGTTCGGTCTGCCGTGGCCTTCGATCGCCCAGGGTTCGGCGAAGACGGCCTGCATGAGGGTGCGGGCCTCGGGAGCATAGGAGGTGAAGTCCTCCGTCGCCGAGGCGGTCGCCGGATTCTCGTGTGCGCTGCCCAACTGCACCACACAGCCAATCGCCCGCGCCAGTCCCACCAGGCTCAGCGCGAACACCGGGGCACCGCAGCCGTCTGTGCCCACGGCGGCCGGGGGCTCGCCGGCGAAGGTCTCGACCACCTCGGCGACCTTGGCCTGCACCGGATGGGTGGGGTCGAGGTAGCCTCCGGTATCGGCGCCGATGGCCGTGGCGGCCATGAGGAAGGCCGCATGCTTACCGGAGCAGTTGAAGTACAGGGCCGACTTCGGGTCGCCGGCACCTGTCTCCTGCAGACTCCGGCGGAAGGCTCCATCGGCGGGGTGCGCGGACGGGCACTGCAGGTCAGCCGGGCTCAGACCCACGGATCCGAGCATCCCGGCAACCGCCTCAGCATGGCCGGCCTCGCATTTGTGGGACGCGGTCGACAGGGCTGCCCACGTGCCGCTGACATTCGCACCGAGCTTCATTGCGGCGATGGCTTGGAGGGGCTTGAGGCTCGACCGGGTGAACACGGGTACCTCGGGCACACCCAGGCTGATCAGGGGTGATCCGCTCGGATCGAGGACAACGGCGGAACCGATATGGCGGGATTCTTCGAATCCGCTGCGAATGACTGTGGCCAATTCGACAGCCTCGGCGGAAGTGAAAGTGGAAGGAGTCACGCACCCAAGCCTACGACCTTATAGGCTGGAGGGGTGAAGGTTCTTGTCATCGGTTCGGGCTCCCGCGAACACGCCCTCGTCCTTGCTCTCAGTCGCGACCCCCAGGTCGACGCCGTCATCGCTGCACCCGGCAACCCGGGAATCGCAGCGATCGCGCACACCGAAGCCGTCGATATGAACGACGCCGTGGCAGTCACTGCACTGGCGGAGACGCTCGACGTCGACCTCGTGGTCATCGGCCCCGAGGCACCGTTGGTCGCCGGGGTCGCCGACGCCCTGCGTGAGTCCTCGTTCCCGGTCTTCGGCCCCAGCGCTGAGGCCGCGGTCCTCGAAGGATCGAAGGCGTTTGCGAAGGAGATCATGGAGTCTGCGAACGTGCCCACCGCACGTGCCGTGGTCGCCTACACCACCGACGAGGCAGCGGCGGCCCTCGACGATTTCGGTGCCCCCTACGTGGTCAAGGCCGATGGCCTGGCAGCAGGCAAGGGCGTCGTCGTGACCTCGGATCGCACCGAGGCCCTGACCCACGCCACCTCCTGCCTCCAGGTCTCAGACCGAGTCGTCATCGAGGACTATCTCGACGGCCCCGAGGTCTCACTCTTCGTCCTCTGCGACGGCCAGCACACGCTGCCATTGGCTCCCGCTCAGGACTTCAAACGCATCGGCGATGGCGACACCGGACCCAACACCGGCGGCATGGGCGCCTATTCGCCGCTGCCCTGGATCCCGGCCGGCACAGTCGATGACATCGTCAACACCGTCGCCCAGCCGGTCGTCGATGAGATGACCCGTCGCGGCACCCCGTTCACCGGTCTCCTCTACTGCGGACTCGCCCTGACCTCGAAGGGCATGCGAGTCGTTGAGTTCAACGTCCGCTTCGGCGATCCCGAAACTCAGTCCGTGCTCTCCCGCCTACGCAGCCCACTGGGTCAGACCATGCTCGCCGCCGCCGAAGGTCGCCTCGACGAAGTCGGGGAACTCGAATGGGATCCGCGCACCTCGGTGACCGTGGTCATGGCCGCCGAGAACTACCCGAATACTCCGCGCACCGGCGACATCATCCGCGGCCTCAACACCGCCGACGGGCTCGAGGACGTCCACATCCTCCACGCCGGAACAGCACGTGCCACGGACACCGGAGCCGGGTTCGCCCCGGAGGACACCGTCATCTCCGAGGACGTCGCCGAGACCGGTGACATCGTCACCGCCGGTGGACGCGTGCTCTCCGTCGTCTCCTTGGGCAACGACCTCAACGAGGCCAGGTCGAAGGCCTATGCCGCCGTGGACGAGGTCAAATGGGACGGCGAACAGCACCGCACCGACATCGCCGAGGTGGCCGCCCGTGGGCAGATCACCGTGGCCGATATCTACCCAGCCCCCGAAGAAGCGGTGGCGGTTGCGGGGCTCAACTCCACAGCGCCCGAACTTCCGGGCTGGACGCACATCTACTCAGGCAAGGTCCGTGACCTCTACATTCCCGACACGGCCACCGACGCCGCGTCTGCCGAGCAGCTGCTCATGGTCGCCTCGGATCGCATCTCCGCCTATGACTGGGTCCTCGACTCCGAGATCCCCGACAAGGGCAAGGTGCTGACGGGCTTGAGCCTGTGGTGGTTCGACCAGCTCTCCGAGATCATCGGCAACCATGTCATCAGCTCTAACGTCCCCGAGGCTGTGGCCGGTCGTGGTCTCATCGTCAAGAACCTGTCGATGCTGCCCATCGAGTGCGTGGCCCGCGGCTACCTCACCGGCTCCGGCATGGCCGACTACAAGGCCACGGGCTCCGTGTGCGGAATCCAGTTGCCGGCAGGCCTCATCGAAGCCGACCGTCTGGAACCCGCGATCTTCACGCCCGCGACCAAGGCGGAACTCGGTGATCACGATGAGAACGTCAGCTTCGCCCAGATCACGGAGACCATCGGCACCGAGGCGGCCGAGAAGGCCCGCGACCTGACGATCGAGATCTACCAGCGCGCCGAGGCGATCGCCCGTGAACGCGGCATCATCCTGGCCGACACGAAGTTCGAGTTCGGGACTCTGCCCGATGGGACGATGGTCCTCGGCGACGAAGTGCTCACCCCGGACTCGTCACGCTTCTGGGACGCCGAGAGCTACGAGGCAGGCAAGGCGCAGGCGAGCTTCGACAAACAGTTCGTCCGCGACTGGCTGACCGGAGAGTCCGGCTGGAACAAGTCCTCGGACACTCCTCCGCCGGCACTGCCCGCCGAGGTGGTCGAGAAGACTCGCGCCCGCTACATCGAAGCATTCGAGAAGCTCACCGGCCAGAATTTCCCCGGCTGACCTCGCCGAGAACGCCCGCTTAGGAGGCGCTGCGGAGCCGCGGCTCGGCAGTTTCACCCCGACAACGCCGGAGCGTCGAGACACCTACGCACGCATAGGTGGCTCGACGCTCCGGCGTAGTTTCGACGCTCCGGCGTAGTTTCGACGCTCCGGCGTAGTTTCGACGCTCCGGCGTAGTTTCGACGCTCCGGCGTAGTTTCGACGCTCCGGCGTAGTTTCGACGCTCCGGCGTAGTTTCGACGCTCCGGCGTTGTTTCGACGCTCCGGCGTAGTTTCGGCAGTGACCGCGCCGCAGTGACGCCGCCCGCAGGCTGGGGCACTTCCGCTTCACGGGCACAGGAACCAGTAGCCGATAACCACGAAATGCGCAACGAATGACACCGATTCAGCAATTGCTGGCGGACACCGTGAGAGTTTTCCTGTGAGTATTGGTCTCACGCAACGAAATCGGTGGAAACTGCCGATCAGTTCCGCTAGGGTGAACGCGATGGTGACCGGAGACACACCTGCGGTCACGCGAACCACACATTGACGTGCAACTCGGTTGGAAGTGAAGACATGCATTATTGGAACGGCAGCTATCACCAAGGCAGCGGCGATACCTTCACCCTCGTCAGCCCCGCCACCGGTGAGACGACCGGAGAGTACACGCTCGCGAACCCCGCCGATGTCAACGCAGCAGTCGCCTCGGCGAAGGCCGCCTATCCAGCTTTCAAGGCCTTGACTCCCGGCGAGCGCGCCGAGCTCATGCTCGGTTTGGCAGCACAGCTCGAGGCGCGTGCCGATGAGCTTGCCGAACTCGAATCGATCCAGACCGGAAAATCCATCCGCCTGGCCAAGGAATTCGATGTGCCCGGCTCGATCGACAACGCAAAGTTCTTCGCCGGTGCCGCCCGGCAGCTCACCGGCCTGGCAGCCGGCACCTACTGGGAGAAATCGACGTCGATGACCCGGCGCGACCCCCTCGGAGTCGTCGGCTCGATCGCCCCCTGGAACTACCCGCTGCAGATGGCCGCGTGGAAGATCTTCCCCGCCGTCGCGGCAGGCAACACGATCGTGCTCAAGACCTCGGAGATGACCCCCGGGACCTCCCTCATCCTCGCCGAGGCGGCCACCGCAGCCGGCTTCGCCCCTGGAGTCATCAACGTCATCGCCGGCGACGGGCGCGAAGCCGGGGAAGCGCTCATCACTCACCCCGACGTCGTCATGTCCTCGTTCACCGGGTCGACGAAGGTGGGACGTCACATCATGGAACTCGCCGCGGCCAAGGGTTCCCGAGTCCATCTTGAGCTCGGCGGCAAGGCCCCGTTCGTCGTCTTCGATGACGCCGATATCGAGGCTGCAGCTCGCGGTGCCGTGGCCGGGTCGCTCATCAACTCCGGCCAAGACTGCACCGCGGCCACCCGGGCCATCGTCGCCCGCGAGCACTTCGAGACCTTCACTGCTCGGGTCACCGAGCTCATGGACGGCGTCCGTGTCGGCAACCCGTCCGATTCCGCCACAGACATGGGATCCCTCATCTCTCTGACCCACCGCTCACGGGTCGCAGGAATGGTCGATCGCGCCCGCGAAGCCGGCGCCACCATACACTGCGGCGGGCAGGTACCGACGCACAACCACCTCGGCGAGGCTCTGCCCGGGAACACCGAGTCGACGGCGTACTACGCACCGACTCTCATCAGCGGAATCGACACCGACGCCGAGGTGTGGCGTGATGAGATCTTCGGCCCGGTCCTCGTCGCGATCGCCTTCGACACCGATGATGAGGCCATCGAACTGGCCAATGACACCCCCTACGGGTTGGCGGCGAGCGCCTGGACGACGACCACGAATCGCACGATGCGCGCCGCGGCTGACATCGAAGCCGGGTGTGTGTGGATCAACGAGCACATCCCGATCGTCTCCGACATGCCCCACGGCGGGTACAAGGCTTCCGGGTTCGGCAAGGACATGAGCCAGTACTCGTTCGACGAATACACACAGGTCAAGCACGTGTTCATCGATCACCACGAGGACCCGCACCACGAATGGCAGGACACCATCTTCACGTCCTGACGTTCTGCCGGGGACCGCCGAGTCACGAGCTCGGGCACGAACCGGTAACAGCTGGCCAGCAGCTCTGTGAGCCACCGTGCCAGTGCACATACAATGACATCCTGCGAAGCGTGTACGGCGCGCCTCGCCTCACCTTCGACAAGGAAGTCGGGAGGAACATGGACCTCGACGTTCTCGACGTCAACATCTTCGACGGTCACTCAGTCCTGCTTGCGAACCGCATCAGCATCCGCGGTGGAATCATCACCGAGATCGGCACCGGCAAGGCCGCGGACCCCGCCGAACGCTCCATTACGGCAACGGGGAAGCTGATCACGCCGGGGTTCGTCGATGCCCACGTGCACACGACCTTCGGCGGGCAGGAGTCACTGGCCTGTGACCTCAGTGCGGCGCAGGGTCTCCAGGCCGCACTCGAGACCATCCGCGACTACCTGGCAGCGACCACTCCTGGGTCCTGGGTCACCGGCGGCGGCTGGTCGATGGCCGACTTCCCCGGTGGCGCACCGAGCGCTGGGATCCTCGACGAACTGAGTTCGGACCGGCCCATCATCTTGATCAGCGCCGACCATCATTCGGCCTGGGTGAATTCGAAGGCCATGGACATCGCCGGACTCGATGCCTCCACTCCGACTCCGCCCGGCGGCGTGATCGAGAAGGACGAGACCGGGAACCCGACCGGGTGCCTGCACGAATCCGCCATGGATCTCATCTCCGCCCAGGTTCCGGACGCCACCGACGCTGAGATCCGCGCTGGCCTCCTCGCCGGGCAGTCTTACCTCGAATCCTTCGGCATCACCGCGTGGATGGACGCCATCGTCGGCGACTACTCCGGCCACCGCTCCCCCTTCGACACCTACGTCGCTGCTGAGGACACAGGCGACCTGACCGCCGAGGTGGTCGGCAGCCTGTGGTGGCCCCGTGACGTCAAGGACATCGACGCCCAGGTCGCCGCGCTGCTCGAGCTGCGGCGAACTCAGGGACAGTTCCGCACGACCTCGGTGAAGTTCATGCTCGATGGCATCGTCGAATCTCGGACCGCTGCGATGAGTGATGAGTACAGCTGCCCCTGCGGCGGGTTCGGCACCAGCTACTTCACCCGCGAACACCTGCACCGATCCTTCGCCGCCCTCGATGCGGCGGGCTTCGACATCCACTGTCATGCGATCGGTGATGCCGCCAATCGGGCGGCCCTGGACGCGTTCGAGGCGATCGGAACCAGTCCAGGCCGCTCCGGCGGCCCGAACGACTCCGACAGCGAGGGCGGAGAGCGCCGCCACCATATCGCCCACGTTCAGGTCGTCGACCCCGTCGACATTCCCCGCTTCGCTCAGCTCGGGATCACCGCGAACCTGCAGGCTCTGTGGGCCTGTCACGATCAGCAGCTGCTTGACCTCAACATCCCCTATCTCGGCGAGGAACGTTCCGGCTGGCTCTACCCATTCAGGTCCTTCGCCGATGCTGGCACACAGTTGGCCATGGGTTCGGACTGGCCGGTTTCGACGCCGAATCCGTGGGAAGCCATCCACGTCGCGGTCAACCGTTCGCACCCGGATGCGGGCGACCCGGCACCGCTCCTGCCCGAACAGGCCATCGACCTGTCCACTGCACTGTGTGCCTACACCTCCGGTTCCGCGCACCTGCTGCGCTCGGAGGTCAATGGGACCATCCGCACCGGCCAGATCGCGAATCTCGCGCTGGCCAGTGAGAACGCCTTCGCCATCGATCCGCGCAGGCTGGCCGAAGTGCACAACGAACTGACGATCGCAGGCGGGCACATCGTCCACGACGCCACCACCGCTGAAAGGCAATCATGACTACGACAGCCACAGCCGATGCAACGGCTCCCCCGCAGCTCGAACATCTCGAGATCCAAGGAGTGAAGAAGAGCTTCGGCGATACCACCGCGATTGAGAAGATCGACCTGTCGGTCAAGAAGGGCGAGTTCCTGTCCCTGCTCGGCCCCTCAGGGTGCGGCAAGACGACCCTGCTGAGGATGATCGCCGGGTTCGAGACGCCGACGGCAGGTCACATCTACCTCGGCGGCAAGGATCTTGTGGGACGGCCACCGCACAAACGTCCGGTCAACACCGTCTTCCAGTCCTACCTCCTGTTCCCCCACATGAACATCGCCGACAACATCGCCTACGGGCTCAAACAGGCGAAGGTTCCCAAACCGGAGATCGCCGAGCGTGTGCGCGAAGTGCTGGCTCTGATCCAGATGGAAGACTTCGCCGGCCGCAAACCCGAACAGCTCTCCGGCGGTCAGCAGCAGCGCATCGCTCTTGCTCGCGCTCTGGTCAACAGGCCGCAGGTGCTGCTGCTCGACGAGCCGATGTCGGCGCTGGACCGCAAACTGCGTGAAGAGATGCAGCTCGAGCTCAAACGCCTGCACACCACCCTCGACACCACCTTCGTCTTCGTCACCCACGACCAGGACGAGGCTCTGGCGATGAGCGATCGCATCGTCGTCATGTATGACGGAGTCGTCCAACAGATCGGGTCCGGCGAAGACATCTACGCCAATCCCAGCAACCGGTTCGTCGCCGGCTTCATCGGGAAGCAGAATTTCATTCCCGTCACCGTCACCGAGATCGACGAGTCCGGACCAACCCTGCGCAGCGACAACTCGATGATGCGCACCGCCCACCTGGAGGCCAAGGCAGCAACTGCCAACACGGCAGCGTCGACGACGGCCCTGGCCAAGGGCGATCGGGTTCGCGCCGCCATCCGTCCCGAGCGGATGCAGGTATCGCCCGCTGACGATTCGGCCGGATCACGGCCGAACACGGCGAAGGGGACCGTGATCTCCTCGTCCTTCCTCGGCGATGTCGTCCAGTACATGATTCGGGCGGGCACGAACAATGAGCTCCTCGCTCGGGTCCCAGCGGCCCAGGCACGCTTGTTCGAACACGGCGAAGACGTGGCCCTGTCTTGGGATGAGGATGCAGTGGCGGTGTTCTCAGATGACTGAGACTCAACCGATCAGCGTGCTCGCACCGGCATCGAAGGTCCCGGCCATAACGAGACGGGCGGCCCTGGCAGGGTTCGGAGTCCTCGGACTCGGTGCGCTCTCCGCCTGCGGGTCCACCGACGGTATGGCCGCCTCGCCGCACACCGACGGCGAACTCGAGTCGAAGCTCAACCTCTACACCTGGGGCGACTACGACTCACCTGAACTGCTGTCGGGCTTCAAGGACAAATTCGATGTCCTGCTCCAGGTCGACTCCTACGGATCGAACGAGGAGCTCATCGCCAAGCTATCCTCCAGCCGGGGAACTTCCGGATACGACGTCGTCGTCCCCACCGGGTCCGAAGTAGTGCGCTTCACCACTCACGATCTGCTCCAACCTCTGGATCTGTCACTGATCCCGAACTTCAAGCACATGGATAAGAACTTCATCGCTCAGGAGTTCGACCCGAAGAACAAGTACACCATCTGCAAAGCGTGGGGTACGACGGGCTTCGTCTACCGCAAGGACGTCATCAAGAGGGAGATGAAATCCTGGGACGATTTCATCAAGGCCTCCCAAAAGGAAGCAGCTGGAAAGACCACGCTGCTCTCCGACGCCTGGGAGGTCACCGCTATCGCCTTGGCCAGCCTCGGCTACAGCCTCAACACGACAGACAAGAAGGAGCTCGCCGAGGCCAAGAAACTCATCGTCGACGACGTGGCACCGAATGTCCGCGCCTACTTCGGCAGCGCTTCGACGGGCATCATCCAGGGCAGCTTCACGCTCATGCAGTCCTACAACGGCGACGCCCGGCAGGGAATCGACGAGGTCGACAACCCCGACGACTGGGAGTTCGTGTTCCCCACGCCCTCGGCGAATCTCTGGATGGACTGCTGGGCGATCGCCACCGGAGCACCTCACCCCGATGCCGCTCACGCCTTCATCGACTACATGATCGCTCCCGAGAACGCCATCACTCAGATCGAGTACATCGGCTATCCGATCGGTGTCGAAGGATCGGAGAAGGCGGCGAAGGCTGAGGGGATGGAAGGTCTCGACCTCATCTTCCCTGCTCAGAACATTCTTGATCGGCTTGAGGCCAGCGTCTTCAACGACGGCATGCAGGATCGCGTCGACATCCTCACCGAGGCCCAAAGGAGGTCCGGCTCATGACTCCGCTGCGCAACAGATTATTCGGTGCCGCCGCACTGTCGTTTCCCACCTGGGCATACGTTGTCTTCTTCTTCGTCATCCCAGTGGCGATGGTGATCTTCTTCAGTTTCGGCAGCAAACCCGATATCTACACCCCGGTATCGACGGAGCACCTGAGCTTCGATCGCTTCCCCGAGGCGATGACCCCGGCGTTCCTGTCCACCTTCTTCGCGACGCTGCGGATCTCGATCCTCGGCACGATCCTGTGTCTGATCATCGCCCTTCCCTTCGCCTATTGGATTGCGATCAAGGTCGCTCCGGCCCGACGTGGGCTCGCCCTGGCACTTGTCATGGTGCCGTTCTGGACGAACTTCCTTGTCCGTACCCTCGGTTGGCAGATCATGCTCTCCCCCAACGGGTTCATCTCGAATTGGCTCATGTCGCTGGGCATCACGCACGACAAGATCGACATTCTCTATACCCACACCGCCGTCCAGATCGGCGTCGTCTACAACTATCTTCCGCTGATGATCCTTCCGCTCTTCGTCGCCATCGACAGGTCGGGCCAGAAGCTGCGTGAGGCCAGCTACGACCTCGGCGCCAATAAGGTGAAGACGTTCATGCGGGTGACCCTGCCGATGGCGATGCCCGGTGTGATCTCCGGGTGTCTGCTCGTCTTCATCCCCCTCAACGGTGACTACGTCACGGCCACGGTCCTCGGCGGGGCAAGCGGGTCGATGGTCGGCCAGCTCATCGCCGAACAGTTCAACGCTGCGCAGAACTGGGCATTGGGATCGGCAATGGCGGTGGTCCTCATCGCATCAACCTTCATCGTCGTCGGTATCGGGTTCGCCGTGCTGAAGACGGGGCAGCTGATCACGGCGAAGGCCAACAGCATTCCGATCACGAACGGAAGGGCGTGACATGGCATTCACTACTCGCAAACCATTCACTGACAAGGCTCTTGACGTCTGGGGGATCCTGGTCTTCATCTACCTGTTCCTGCCGATCGCCGTGATCGTCGTCTATTCGTTCAACAATGGAACCGTGCTCGCCAATTTCAAGGAGTTCGGCTTCCAGGCCTATGTCCACGGCCTGGCCAACGACGTCATCATGTCCTCGGTATGGACCAGCCTCAAGGCCGCCTTCGGTTCGGCGCTCGTCGCCACGATCTTCGGCACGCTCGGCGGTGTCGCCCTGGCCCGAGCCAGGAGGGGTGCTTGGTGGGCCATCGGGCTGACTGTCATCCTCGCTGCGACTCTGTTCACTCCAGAGATCGTCGACGGCATCGCCTTCCTCCCCTGGTTCGTCACCCTCGGGGTCGATTGGGGCCTGGTGCCGTTCAATGACGGCATGTTCCGCCTCATCATCTCCCATGCCATGTTCTCCATGGCGGTCGTGACGTTCATCGTTCGTGCTCGTCTGGCAGGGATGAACCGTCAGCTGGAGGAGGCTTCGGCCGATCTTGGGGCCACCCCGATCAGGACCTTCGCCAACGTCACCCTGCCGATCGCTGCCCCCGGCATCTTCGCGGGTGCTCTGATGTCGTTCACGCTGAGTCTGGACAACACGATCCTCTCGAGTTTCGTCCAATTGCCCGGGTCGACTCCGTGGCCGGTCTACATCTTCGCTGCGGTCAAGGTGGCCCTGCGTCCCGAGATCGCTGCGGTGTCGACGTTGATGTTCCTGCTCACTCTGGTCGCCCTCGGCGTCTGTGCGCTTGCGCTGAAGAAGACCGGTGGAAGTTCGACGGAGATCATCAAGACCATGGCCGGCTGATCCTCGCCACCCCTGCAATGATTGCCGCAAGGCAGAAACTGAAAATCAATCGACGGCACACAGTTGCCGTCAAACAGAAAGTGAAGTGACATGGACGTCAATGCCGCATTGGCCGACGCTTCCACCGTGCCGTTCTGGCTCGATTCCGACCAGCGTCCGGAGCCCCTGCCACCGTTGACCCGCGATCTGGAGGCCGACCTCGTCGTCGTCGGAGGCGGTTTCACCGGACTGTGGACGGCGCTGCAGGCGAAGGAGCGTGACCCGAAGCGCCACGTCCTCCTGGTTGAGGCGAACTCGATCGGGTGGGCCGCATCTGGGCGCAATGGCGGTTTCTGCGCTGCCAGCCTGACCCACGGCTATGACAACGGCGAGTCCCATCTGCCGAATGAGAACGACCGCCTGGCACAGCTGGGGCGCGAGAACCTCGATGCGATCGCGGCCGCCGTAGCCAGATACGACATGGACGTCGAGTTCGAACGCACCGGCGAACTCGACGTCGCAACCGAGGACTACCAGGTCCCCGAGCTGCGAGAGGCACACGACCCGGAGTCAGGTTTCATCTTCTACGATCAGCAGGAGCTGGCGCAGATCGTGAAGTCCCCGACGTACAAGGGTGCTCTCTGGGACTCTCGTGAGGTCGCCATGGTCAATCCGGCCAAACTGTGCTGGGAGCTGCTGCGGGTCATCCGGGAACTCGGCGTCGAGGTCTTCGAGGGCACGAAGGTCACCGATGTCAGTGACCGGAAGTCAACAGTGCAGGTCACGACTGGGGTGACGGCTCAAACCCTGGAAGATTGCAGAACCGCTCCGTACAGCACCATCTCCGCCAAACGCGTTGCTCTGGCAACGAACGTCTTCCCCTCGCTGCTCAAACGCGCCAGCCTGCACACCGTTCCGGTCTACGACTACGCGCTGATGACCGAACCCCTCAGCGATGAGCAGCTTGAGTCCATCGGATGGAACGGGCGGCAGGGCATCGGCGACTGCGCGAACCGGTTCCACTACTACCGGCTCTCGGCCGACAACCGGATCCTCTTCGGAGGATGGGACGCCGTCTATCATTACGGGCGGCAGGTGTCGTGGAAGTATGACCAACGCGCGGAGACCTTCGAGACTCTGGCCGAACATTTCTACGAGACCTTCCCGCAGCTGGCCGGCCTGAAGTTCAGCCACAAATGGGGTGGACCGATCGACACCTGTTCGCGGTTCTTCTCCTTCTTCACCACCGCCTACGGCAAGAAGGTCGCCATGGCTGCTGGCTTCACCGGACTGGGTGTGGGCGCCTCGCGCTTCGCCGGCACGGTCATGCTCGACCTGCTGACCGGACAGGAAACCGAGCTGACCCAGTTGGAGATGGTGCGCAAACTGCCCCTGCCTTTCCCTCCCGAACCTGTGGCGTGGCTGGGCATCCAGATGACGACGAACGCGCTCATCAAGGCCGACGGCAACGAAGGCCGACGTGGTCCGCTGCTCAAGGCACTCGATGCGGTGGGCATGGGCTTCGACTCCTGAGCCTTCCAGTGACGTCCGCGGCTCGGACCGGAGGCTGGGGAACCTCTCGCGCTTGATAGACTTTCAGCGAGCGCGGGAGGAATTCCCGAACACTTTCTTGAAGGAGCAGAACACGCATGGCACGTGTCGTCGTTGAGGTGATGCCCAAACCCGAGATCCTAGACCCTCAGGGTAAGGCGATCTCCGGTGGAATGTCCCGACTCGGCTTCACCGGTTTCGGTGAGGTCCGACAGGGAAAGCGCTTCGAACTCGAAGTCGAAGGTGAGGTCACCGAGGAGGTTCTCGCCCAAACTCGTGAGGCTGCGGAGAAGCTCCTGTCGAACCCTGTCATCGAGAACGTCGTGGCCGTTCGCTTCGCTGAGGAAGCCTGATGACTGCTGTCGCCACGGATCCCACCACCGCCGAGGCGGGTGCTGAATCCGGTGCTTCGATCGGTGTCGTGACGTTCCCCGGGACGCTCGATGATCGTGATGCCGCACGTGCGGTTCGTTTGGCCGGTGCAAAACCGGTCAACCTGTGGCACGCCGATTCCACCCTTGCAGGTGTGGACGCAGTGATTCTGCCCGGTGGATTCTCCTATGGTGACTATCTGCGCTGCGGTGCGATCGCGGGCTTTGCTCCGATCATGGAGTCCGTCGTCGCGGCTGCCAATACCGGTATGCCGGTCCTGGGCATCTGCAACGGCTTCCAGATCCTCTGCGAATCGCACCTGCTGCCCGGTGCCCTCATCCGCAATGACCACCAGCATTTCATCTGCCGCGACCAGGAACTGGTTGTCGAGAACACGAATACCGCGTGGACCGGCGACTACACCGAAGGCCAGACGATTCGCATTCCTCTGAAGAACGGTGAGGGCGGATTCGTCGCCACCGATGAGGTCCTCGACGACCTCGAAGGCTCCGGCCGTGTGGTCTTCCGCTACCAGGGGCACAACCCCAATGGTTCCCTGCGCAACATCGCCGGCATCACGAATGAAGCTGGAAACGTCGTGGGACTCATGCCCCACCCCGAACACGCTGTCGAGGCCGGTTTCGGCCCAGAAGACGGCGGCGGAATCGACGGCCAGGGATTCTTCTCCTCGGCCGTGCGCTCGCTCGTCGAAGGTCGCTGACCTCACCGACTGGCACACGAAAGGGTCCCGACGCGCGGCATGATGCCGAGCCTCGGGACCCTCGTTCGTCCTTGCCTCGTTATTGGCCGGAATGACCTCACGCCGGCGGTTCGGTCGGGTCAACCGTCACTGATGCGCTGTCTTTGAGATCACCGCACGTGGCGACGGCCTCGTATTTGCCCGTATCGGGCATGCTATCTCGGGGCATGTATCTCACCGATGCAGACTCGTCCTCACCGGCGAGCTGGCTCTTCTCCCAGACCTTCGTCTTGTTCTTCTCGTTCTTCTTGAACACTTGGAAGTTGACTTGGTCCTTGCTCGAGCAATTGACCATCGTCAGGTTGAGCCCCTCCTGGTAGAGCCCTTCGTCGAGCATCTTCTCTTCCGGGTCCATCACGAGGGTGCCGTCATCGTAGTCGCCCCGATCGCCTTCGATGATGTGGACGCGGGCGTGAAACAAGCGGTCCGGCTCATCACCTCGTTTGACCGTGATCGTGAACTTGACGTTCGTATCGTCAGGCTTCTCATTCATCACAACCGCTCCGTCATACGGTCCGTCCTGCTCCACTGTCCACATCTCGTTGTCCAGGCTTGTGGTGACGTCATCGCCCTTCTTGAGCCCGTCTATCGTGAACTCGATGCCCTTATCGCCTGTGACCTCCCGAGGAGTCATCGTCCTGTACTTCAACGCCAAGTCCGCTTCTTTCATCACCGAATCTTCATTCGAGCTGTCTACGCCTGGGGAAGCAGCCTCGTTCGAGTAAGTTCCGACCGACGGAGCAGAGTCCGAGGGTGCCGTTCCGAGCCCTGAAGCGGTCGCCGGTCCGGTTCCGAGCGTGGAGAATCCTAGAGCGACGGTAGCTGCGAGTGCGAGCTTCTTCATTGTGATCATCCTTCTTTCGCATCATTGGGTCAGATCAAGATGTGTTGCCGTAATCAGTTGTGCCAACGACGATACGAGCGAAAGACAGGAGTTGTGGCGTTGTGTTCATTGTGGTCATGACAGGCCTGTCATGACAGTTCCGTCATTCTGTAATGGCAACGAAACTTACACACCGAAATGCTGAGCCGACGCTGAGATGACTCTTTCGCAGCTGACTCTCACATCTTCCGCAGACGTAGCTTCATTCCTGGTCACCCGCGTGCAACTGCGACGGGCTGAACGAACCCTGAGGACAATGCGAACACCTGCGTTCAGCTGGTACTCAGTTCTGGGATCACGTCCGGATGAAGCCTTCCAATGTGCGCGATCCAATCGTTATCAGCCATTTCAGCCTGCGGCTCATCTGAGCACGACGGCCGTCCCGAGCGTCGCTGACGCCGCATGCAGCTCCACTGCCCACGTGTCATCGCCGATAACACCGTCGACGCCCAGACCTCTGCGCAGAGCCCCCTGTCCTCGCCTGACGACGTCGCCGCAAGGTGGTGTGCTCCTGACGCATAACCATGTTCGGAGCACGCATTTCGGCTCCGGAACACAGACTGATCCATCTATGTTCCGGAGCCGAATACCCTCTTAACAGTGTCGATTCGCGCCGACGGGCCGGGAGTCTTCACCAACCCGTCGGGTCATCGTTCGCTGTCCTGATTGAGCTCACCTACCTACTTGAGCTCGGCGGCGAGCGAAGAGGATCGTCGCTGCGCCTCCCAGGATCAATACGGCCCCTGCACCGAGACCGGTGAGCTCGGCGCCAGTGCGCGGCATCGAGCCGGCGTTGCCCGAATCGCCAGAGCCGCCCCCATCGCTTGCACCCGTGACAACGAACCCACCATTCAAACCCTGGTCCATACAGTTCACCTTCACCTGGTAGGCGCCCACATAGACTTCGGAACTGTTGCCGAGTCCGTAGACATGAACCGATGCGGCTCCGTTCTTGGCGACCTCGGCACTCTGGTCATAGAGCTTTTCACTGGGTTCGAATCCCCAGACCTCGAATTTGGCATCGCTGCCAGGTTCGCAGTCTGTGACGGTGATCGTCACGCCTTTGTCGCCGTTGATGAAATCCTCTCCGGAGATCTTCTCCGGGTCGATAGAGAGCTTCGGATCGATGACGCTGCCGTCATCGGTCACAGTGAAGGTCGTCTCCGCGGTCTTGTCCCCGCAGGACGCCATGACAAGGAATTCGTCGGCCCAGGAGGCTCCACGTTCGCCTTGGGGAACGAAATTCACGAATCCGGCGGCGTCCTCTCCTGCTTTCTGCGTCTCTTCCCAGATCGTAGTGTCAGGGTCATTCTTAGTGCTCACCCTGAACTTCACATCATCGTCGACGCGGCAATTGACGAGCGTGATGTACACACCGTCATTGAGGAACTCCTGCAGCTCCTGACTCTTCGGCGTCACCGTAAGGTCAGCATCGGAATCCTCGCCGCCCTCATCGGTCACGGTGAAGGCCGACTTGGTGCTCTTGTCACCACAGGTAGCCTCGACGACGAAGTCACCGATCCAGCCGTCCTCACTGGAGTCCGGGACGAAGGTGGTGGATCCGGTCGAGTTCTCATCGGCCTTCTGCGTGTCCTCCCACAATGTCGTGTCCGAATCGCCCTTGCGGGTGATGCGGAAGTTGACCTCGCCACCGATCGTGCAGTTGTCGAGTGCGATCCGGACACCGCCTGAGGCAAAATCGCCAAGACTTTGGGTCTTCGGCGAGACAGTGAGGTCGCCATCGCCGTCATCATCTTCTGGAGCGACGACTTGAACGCTGCCGCTGAAGGTCTTCGGATCCTCGCCGTCACGGGTGACCGTGACGCTCACGTCGAGCGTCTCGCCAGCCTTGACTTCGGTGTTGCCGAGAATTGTGCCGGTGAACGCACCGCCAGCTTCAACAGTGGTCGAACCGGCCTCACCGGGTTCGGCGGTGACGACATCTCCGACTTCGAGGGGTTCAATCGTGTAACCGATGCCCTTGTCAGGATCACCTATCTCTTCTGCGGTCATCTTCTTCTTATCGAGAACGAAGTTCGCTTCGATTGCTTGAGGTTTCGCTGCGTCGTCCTCGTTCTCTTCATCCTCGCTGTCCTCTGGGTCAGAGGCCTCTTCGCCAGCAGTGGTCGACTCACCGGGGCCAGTCGATTCACCTCCATCTTGGTCCCGATCCGGGTCTGTTTCCGAGGCGTCCTGTCCTTCGCCCGTTCCGGGATCGGCGCCGTCACCCGGGTCGGCTGCAGCTTCGGTCGGAGCTTCAACGCGAGCCTGAGCGGCGAGTGCCTCGGCGGTGGTCAGAGATTCTGCAGCTGCTGGCCCGACTCCCACGGTGGAGACTGCCAAGGCGAAAGCTGCTGCAAGTGCCAGCCGTTTCATGAGGATCCTTCCAGAGATCTGGGTGGCTGCCATGTTCGGTTATGGAAAAGACCATACGTACGTAGTTAGGAAGGAGACATTTTTGTTCATTTAGTTCATGACGGAAATGCAATAGGGAAATGTTGAAATGGTTATCCCCTTGAGACATCCAGATCCGTCAATTGAATCGATCTCTGAATTTTCAATGCTCTGCTGACCGAGCCCACCTCGATCTTCATCGGCTACCGTCCGGTATCTCGTACCGCTGGGTGCAGGGAACATCATGGTCACAATCTCCGGAGATCGCCTGACTTCGCTTAAAGATCGTTACCGTCCTCAGAAGACGATTCGGCCCCCGCACGTGAAATGCGGGGGCCGAATCCGGCGCTGCTCGATCAGCGCTCGAGCCGATCACACCGGTGTTGTCACCGTCCGTGGCCGGCGACTCTCCACTAGGTCAGGCCTCACCGGTGCGCTGGGTCTCGATTTCGTCACCACCCTCATCGGCTTCGACGCCGGTGGGTTCCTCGATGAGGATTCCAGGTTCGGCCTCTGATTCCGCCAGCACCTCAGCGGTGAATTGCTCTTCAGCGTCCTCCCCTCGGAACTGCGACATGTAGAGACGGTAGTACGCTCCTTCTGCGCTCAGCAGCTCTTCGTGGTTTCCGTGTTCGACGATGGCTCCGTCCTCCATCACGAGGATGGTGTGGGCATCGCGGATCGTCGACAGTCGGTGTGCGATGACGAACGATGTCCGATCCGTTCGCAAAGCGGCCATAGCCTGCTGGACGAGCACCTCGGTGCGGGTGTCGACCGAGGATGTCGCCTCATCGAGAATGAGCAGTGACGGATCTGCGAGGAATGCTCGCGCGATCGTGATGAGCTGACGTTCTCCGGCAGAGACGCTGCCGCCGTCGGAGTCGATGATCGTGTCGTACCCATCGGGCAGCTGACGCACGAAGCGGTCGACCATGGTTGCCTGCGCTGCAGCCATGACCGCGTCGTCGGTGGCGTCGAGCCTGCCGTACCGGATGTTCTCTCGGATGGTTCCTTCGAACAGCCACGCATCCTGGAGCACCATGCCCACATGGGACCGCAGATCTGCTCGGGACAGGTCCTGAGTGTCAGTGCCATCGAGGAAGATGTGGCCGCCGGTGATTTCGTAGAAGCGCATCACCAGATTGACCAAGGTGGTCTTGCCAGCCCCAGTCGGTCCGACGATGGCCACCGTGTGGCCGGGCTCGGCCGTGAACGAGACCTTCTCGATGAGCGGAGTGTCCTCGGTGTAGCGGAAGCTGACCTCGGAGAACTCGACCCTGCCAGGAGTGCGCTGCGGCAGCGTCTCCTCAGCGTCGTCGGGTTCTTCTTCCTCAGCATCAAGGAGTTCGAAGGTCCTCTCTGCCGAGGCGACGCCGGACTGCAGCATGTTCGCCACACCAGCCATCTCAGAGATCGGCTGGGAGAACTCACGGGAGTACTGGATGAAGGCCGTCGCGTCGCCCAGTGTCATCTGCCCCGAGGCCACCTTGAGGCCGCCTGCGACGGCGATGAGGACGTAGCTGAGGTAGGACACGAACTGCATCGCGGGCATGATCATGCCCGACACGAACTGTGCACCGGCCGAGGCTTGGTACAGGGATTCATTGCGGCGATCGAATTCCTCGAGCATGATCTCGTCACGACCGAAGGCGCGAACCACGTCGAGGCCGGAGAACGATTCTTCGACATGCCCGTTGACATCACCGGTGTGCTTCCACTGTGCCTTGAACAACCTCTGCGACCGGGTGCCGATGACACCGGCGATGAGCGCTGAGAGTGGGAGTGCGATAAGCGCCAGCAGTGCCAATTGCCAGGACACGATGAACATCATCACGCCGATGCCCAGGATGGTCAGAGCGGATTGGACGAGCTGCGAGAAGGCCTGCTGTAGTGCCTGCTGGATGTTGTCGACGTCGTTGGTCACGCGCGACATCACATCGCCGCGCTGCCTGGTGTCGAAGTATCGCAGAGGCAGTTTGTTGATGGTGCGTTCGATGTCTTCGCGGAGTCGGTAGACGACGCGCATCACGAGGGCGTTGAGGATGTAGCCCTGCGCCCACATGAGCATCGAGGCCACGAGGTACATGAGGAGCACGAGGATTATGATCTGGCCCAGAGCGGTGAAGTCGATGCCCTGGCCGGGAACAACCTCGGCGGTGGAGAGCATATTGGCGAAGTCGTCTCTGCCTTCAGCCCGAGCGCCGGCGATGATGTCGTCGACGTTGGCGCCCGCAGGCATCTGGGAGCCGATGACACCGGAGTAGACGATATCCATGGCCTTGCCCAGCACCTTCGGTGCGATGACGGTGAGCACGACTGAACCGATGACGAGAAGGACGACGTTGATAAGGCCCAGCTTCTCCGCACCCATCAGCCCAAACAGTCGTTTGACCGAGGGCCAGAAATGCTTCGCCTTCCTAGCCGGGGTATCGCTGAACATGTCCCCCTCGTCGCCGTGGGGCAGGTAGTCCTCTTCGGTGGTCTGCGCTGTGTCGGGAACGACGGTCGCTGTTGCCGCCGAGGTGGTTGACGTCGTTGACTCCTTGGATTCCTTGTTCGTCAAGTCAGTTCACCCCTTCCGTGGCCAGCTGGGATTCGACGATCTCCTGGTAGGTTTCGTTCGCGTCCACGAGCTCTTCGTGTGTTCCCCGGCCGACGATCTTGCCCTCATCGAGGACGATGATCTGGTCGGCGTCTCGAATAGTCGAGACTCGCTGCGCCACAACCACGACGGTCGAATCACCGGTGGTGTCATCCAAGGCGCTGCGCAGACGGGCGTCGGTGGCCACGTCGAGAGCAGAGAATGAATCATCGAAGACGAAGATCTTCGGCTTAGCCGCCAATGCTCTGGCGATGCACAGCCTCTGTCTCTGCCCACCCGAGTAGTTCGTGCCACCTTGGGCGACGCCTTCCTCGAGCTGATGAGTCTTATCGGCGACGAAACCCGCGGCCTGAGCCGTCGTCAGTGCTTCCCACAGCTCTGTATCATCAGCGAACTCGTTTCCGAACCGCAGGTTAGAGGCGATCGTGCCCGAGAACAGGTACGGCTTCTGCGGGACGAGGCCCACCAGCTGCGCCAGCTGATGCCTATTGAAGGCGCTGACCGGAACACCGTCGATGAGGACCTCGCCCGACTGCGGGTCAAGCAGCCGCGGGATGAGGTTGACGATCGTGGATTTGCCGGCGCCCGTGGCTCCGATGATCGCAGTCGTCGTGCCTGGCTGTGCGGTGAAGCTGAGGTTCTCGAGGACTGGCATCTCGGCCCCGGGATAACCGAAGGTGACATTGCGGAACTCGAGCTCACCTCGGCGAGGGAGTTCATCCACGCCCTTGGGAATGACCATCGACGTGGTCGAATCGAGGACTTCGGAGATGCGTTCGGCGCAGACGACTGCGCGGGGAATCATCATCATCATGAACACCCCCATCATGACGGCCACGAGGATCTGCAGAATGTACTGCAGGAAGGCCGTCAGCGATCCGACTTCCATCTGACCGGCGTCAACGCGGTGTCCGCCGAACCACAGCACGGCGGCGGTGGCGAGGTGGAGGATCATCATGATCGCGGGGAACATGAGAACGAAGAGGTTGCCGACCTTCACCGAGGTTTCCGTCAGGGCCCGATTGGCGAGGGCATAGCGGTCGGTTTCGAATGGTTCGCGCACGAACGCGCGGACAACTCTGATGCCGGTGATCTGTTCGCGGAGGACTCCGTTGATGTCATCGACCTGCTCCTGCATCCGTCGAAACAGCGGCATGAGCAGATAGACGAGGATGCCGACGACGATGAACAGCGACGGCACGGACACCCACACCAGCCAGGACAGCCCCACGTCCTCGCGCAGTGCCATGATGATTCCGCCGATGCACATGATCGGTGTGGAGACCATGAAGTTCAAGGTCATGAGCACCAGCATCTGGACTTGCTGCACGTCGTTGGTGTTACGGGTGATGAGGGTGGCGCTGCCGAACTTGCCCACTTCAAGCGTCGAGAGCTCATCGACCTTGCTGTAGATGGCACGGCGCAGATCCCGCCCGACTCCCATGCCGGTGCGAGCACCGAAGAAGATGGCGGTGACTGCCGTGACGACCTGGACGAGGCAGACGATGATCATCGTCATGCCGGTCGACCAGATGAAATCGGTGTCACCTTTCGCGACGCCCTGGTCGATGATCTGCGCATTCAGACTCGGCAGGAACAGCGCCGCAATGGTTGCGGCCAGCTGCAGGACGACGACGAAGATGATGTAGAGCCAATAGGATCGGGCGTATTTCAGAGACAGGCGTAATAGGGCCACAGCGGAAGTCCAGATAAGGTAGTAGTTCGCGAAACAGGCGTTGAGAAATTCGAAAGCGCAACAGGCTATCTTACATGCGTTCCCCTCTCGAACAATAGGTTGAACCTGTTTCCCTTCTCGTTGCAGTTCACCACACGGCACTGACACGAACAGGTAAAACGGCTCTGCGGAATGAAGCGTGGTGACTGAGCAGTAGATCAGTGGGTGTGTCAATG